>DASSVA010000310.1:0-11520 GCA_035706385.1 Solimonas sp.
GACCGCCTCGCGCAAGGTGCGGTCGACATCGATCCGCCGCCGCTCGATGCCGAGTCCGAGCCGGAAAAGCCGGAGCCGGAACTTCCGCCGACGAAAGTGCTGGTGCAGATGGTCTTGTCGCCGGGCCTCGCGCTGCTGGCACCGAACTGGAACGTGTCAAGGTCGGAAGTCGAACAGCTGAGCGAGTGCTACGCGGCGGTGATCGACAAATACTTCCCGAACGGCATGGGAAATTTCGGGCCGGAAATCGCGGCGACGGTCATCACGCTGGCGGTGTTCGGCCCGCGCCTGAACACGCCGCGCAAGGTCGAGGAAAAGAAAACCGACGAGACGGCCGCCGCCGATGCCGGCGCGCATTGACGTATCGCTGGCCGCGTCGATCACGGTCGTCGTCGGATCGAGCGGCAGCGGCAAAAGCGCGTGGCTGAAGCGACAGATCAAGACCGCGCGCCGGCTGATCGTGTGGGACCCGGACGACGAATACGGCGGCGCCGGATTCCATCGCGTGACGACGATCGCGCAGCTGGCCGAAGCGCTGCGCGGCGCATCGGCCGGCCGTTTCGCGTTCGTGCCGGCCTCGCCCGCGCAGTTCGATGCGTGGTCGCTGTGCGCCTTCGCGTGGGGCAACTGCGTCGCCGTCGCGGAAGAAACCGCCGACGTGACGACGCCCGGCAAGGCGCCGCCGGGCTGGGGCACGCTGGTGCGGCGCGGGCGCAAGCGCGGCATCACGCTGTACGCGGTGACGCAGCGGCCGAGCGAATCCGACAAAACCGTAATCGGAAACGCGACATGCCTGCACGTCTGCATGCTCGCGCGTGCCGCAGATCGACAGTACATGGCGCGCGAGCTGGACGTGCAGCAGTCGGAAATCGACCGAATCGCGCCGCTTGAATGGATCGAAAAACGGCGCGGCGTACCGGGAATTTCGCGCGGAAAGCTCAAATTCTGAGCCGCCGCTAGATGGATTTTCTCGTTAACGGAAAGTCGTTGCTCTCGTTAACACAAGCCGCTTTTCTGTGGCCGTCGCCATGTGGCGAAATTCGATCATCAATCACGGACACCAGTCATGGACATGAAGAAAGTTCTGCTCACCGCCGCGATCGCGCTCGCCGCCGTCGCCGTCGCCAGCCGCGTGCCGGCCGTCAAGTCGATCGTCTACGGCGCGTAACCCGCGCCGCTGACGACACCGTAACAATCAAGGGGAATTTCGATGCGTCTCACGCTTCCGATGCCGAACGCCAACAACGTCGCCGCCGGTCAGACGGCAACGTGGGACCTGCCGATCGGCCGCCGTTACCATAACCTGTTTCTCGAATACTCGGGCGTCACGCTCCCGCAGATGACCGAGATTCGCATCACGGCAAACGGCTCGGTGATCCATCGATACAGCGGCGCCGAGCGCGACAGCATGAATCAGTTCGACGGTCGCGCGGCTGCGGCCGGCGTGCTCGTCGTGCCGTTCGATCGCTACGCGCTGTACAGCCAAGGCGGCGAGGAACGCACTGCGATCCAGACGAACAGCGCCGATCCGAAAACCGGCGTGAAAATCGTCAATTTCAAAGTGGAAATCGACATCGACGCCGCTGCGGCTGCGCCGGTCATCAACATCACGGCCGAACAGTCTAACAACCTGACGGGCGCGCTCGCCGGGCCGGGCAAAATCCTGCGCATCCTGCCGTTCGTGCGCACCTTCACGGCGTCCGGCGAGGTCGAGCTTTCCGACCTGCCGAAAGCGACCGAAGGCCCGGCATATCAGTTCATCAATCGCGTGTTCTTCAAAAGCGCGAACATGACGAAGTTGGAAATCGTGCAGGACAACGTGCAGCTGTTCAAGCGCACGAAAGCGCTGAACGAACGGCTGCAGTCGGACGGCGTTCGCGTGCCGCAGTCGGGCTATTTCGCGTTCGATCCGGTCGAGGCCGGTTACGACTACGAACTGCTGCCGCTCGTGTATCCGACCGGCGCGCCGGTTCAGGACTTCCGATACAAGCCGACGCTTTCGGCCGGTGAAACGGTCAAGGCCATCGTCGAATATCTCGGCAGCCTGTAACGGGGGCGCCAATGTCTCTCACGCTCGATTACAGCGTGCCGCCGGTCAGTTTCAGCGATCCGCTGATTCTGACCGGCGATGACTCGCTGTTCAGCGGTTCGGCGCCGAGCGCGGATTCCTCTTCGGTGCTCGGCTTTCTCAACGGCATCGCCGGCACGGCGCTGAACACGTACGCGGCGGTCAGCGCCATCAAGAACGGCGCCGGAACGAACCTGCCGGCCGCGAACGAAGGAAACCCGAACAACATGACCGGCCCGGCCGTGTCGTCGGGCATTTCGTCGTCGACGGTGCTGATCGTCGGCGCGCTGATCGCTGCGGCGATCGGCGCGGCCGTGCTGCTGCGGAAGTGATCCATGCCGGGACCGGTTCCTGAAAGTCTATCGCTGGCGACCAGTGCGACGAGTTCGGCCGCGTCGTCGTTCGAAGCGTCGCCAGTATTCGGCACGCCGCCGACAAGCGATACCGCGAGCATCACGCGACAGGTCGTCATCGGCGTCGTCGTCGCGGTGCTCGCGTTCTTCGTGACGCGCGCGATCACGCACAAGGGAGGCTGAACGTGGGCCTCTTTTCCGGCGGCAATTCGAAGTCGACGACGAATAACACGGCGTACAACATCGCCAATTACGGTGCCGCGAATGGCGGCCCGACGCAGACCGTCGCCGGCATCACGGCGAGCGGAAAGAACAGCGCCGTCACGCTCAACACGAGCGACTACGGCGCCGTGCAGGGCGGCCTTCAGCTGGCGCAAAACGCGCTCGATACCGCCGTCAGCGCGGTCAGTAATTCGCAGCAGGGTTTCGCAAGCGCGCTGTCGTCGATCGCGCAGGCGCAGCAGACGCCGGACGCGGCCGGCGCGCAGCAGACCTTCGTCAAGCTCGCGCTGATCGCCGTCGCCGGCATCGCGATCATCGTGTGGGTGAGAAAGTAATGGCGCAGCGATATCGCGACTACCGGATGAGCCTAGCGGCCGGCATCGGATTCACGATCACGGCGCCGGGCGACTATTTCCAAGTGCTGAAGTCGTCGGCCGAAGTCAAATTGCAGTTCGATGACGATGTGCCGATCGCGCGCAGCCAAGGCCAAGGCGGACCGGCGAGCTATTCGCGCGTCATCGTGTCGTCGGCGACCGATCAGGCGACGGTCGTGATCGCGCTAGGCTATACGGACGGCCGCACGCCGATCGACTCGCGCGCGACGTTCGATGGCACGGTCAACGTGTCGACCGATCTGCCGACTGTGCAGCAGCCGATCGAGGATGTAACGATTGCGGCCGGCGCATCGGCGTCGCTTGCCGCCGTCGACGCCACGCGAACCGCGCTCGTCATCCGCATGCCGGACGATGCGACCGGCGACATTCGAGTCGGCGATTCCAGCGTCGCCGCGAACAAAGGTCTACGCCTCGGCGCGGGCGACGCCGCCAGCATCAGCGGCGGCGCCGCGATCTACGCGTACAACACGAGCGCCGATCCGGTCACGGTGTCGCTGCTCGCCGAGCGCGCGCCATGACGAGCGTCACTCCGTCGCCGGTCGTGCCGGTTCAGATGCTGCGATTGGCGCTTGGGTCCGACGTGCTAAGTGCCGCTCAGACCGTCGCCAACGCTGCTTTCTCTGTCGACACGCATGCCGCGCTGAGGGAGCTCGCACCAGCATTGCCGGCTGGTCGCACGATCGTCGTTCACACTCTCGGCCGGGACGCCGCCGATGATGGCATCGGCGGACCATACAGATGGCAGTCGAATTCCGACGTCGCCGACGACGGCGGTCGAGTCATCAAGCCGAATAGCGTCGCGGGCGCGGGCAGATGGGTGCGCGCCGACGACAAGTGCTCGGCGCTGCTCTACGGGGCAGATAGTACCGGTACCTCGGACGCGACTGCGCGGCTGAACGCGCTGTTCGCCGCCGCGCAGCGCGACCGGCTCGCGGCCGAAATCGAGGCCGGCACGTTCGTCGTAGACGCCGCGATGGACGAGACGGCCGCATTGGAATTCAGGGATGGCGTCAAGGTCTACGGGCACGGCATCGGAAAGTCCGTGCTCAAGCGCGCGGCGTCCGGAACTAGCAATGCGGACATCGCTCGGTGCGAGGGTGACGCCGGCGCGGCGATCAACACGATCGTCTGCCAGCTGATCCACGTCGAGGATTTGACGTTCGACGCCAACAACGTCGCGCAGCGCGCATTTTATCCGCGCTCGGTTGGTCGGCTGATTATCGAGCGTTGCGATTTTGCCAACACAAAGCGGCCGGGCGGCGGGCACGGCATGCGCGCGCTGTGGTGCACGGACGTGACTGTGCGCAGTTCGCGCGGCTACGAATGCAGTGATAACGGCATCAGCGTCGAGGTCAGCGACCGCGCGACGATCGATGATTGTTCCGGCTACGCAAACGGTGAAATGGGCCTGACGTTGAATTCGGTCATCGACGGCACGATCGTCAATTCGCGGGCGTGGGCGAACGCGAAGACTGGCATCACGATTGAATCCGGTGGGGTCGGCGCGGACGGACGCGGGCGGAAGATGACGGCGATCAACAACCGGAGCTACAACAACGCCGAGCACGGCTTCATCTGCGGGACCAGCGCGGCAAAGGAACTGATTTTCGGCTTCAACCATGCGCTCGATAACGCGCAAATCGGCGTCTTCGCGTCATCGCTCGATGCCGAAAACAAGACTGAGAAAATATCGATATCGGCGTGCATCATCAGCCGGAACGGATATGAGGGGATTAAGCTGCAATCGCCGGCAGGCACGTCGTTCGCAGATAAATTGATTATCAGCGGCGTGGATGCGTCCGACAACAGCAAGTCGGCCGAGAACGCCTACTCGAACCTGAAGGCAAACAGCGTCAACATCACGTCGCTGATTGTCAGCGGCTGCAACCTGTCTGCGAATGGGGTGGGTAACAAGGCAAAGTACGGCGCCGAACTGGGCGGACCGATTGCGGCGTTGACCTTTACGGGAAACGAGGCGATCGGCCTCGGCACTGCGCCACACGACTTCGGACAGGCGACGGCGACGACGCTGATCGCGGCCGGCAACAATTACGGCATGGCAGTGCTCGATCTGGCCGGCTCGGCAACGCCAATCGTCGAGGTCGATCTGCCGTGCTACACAATCGGCAACGCGACGCCGGTAACCGTCACGAATTTCATTGGCGGATGGGTTGGCAGAACGATCCGCATCCGCTGCACCAATGGCGGAAACACCACGCTTCAAGACGGCGCCAACATCAAACTATCTGGCGGCGGATCGTTCGTGATGGCCTTCGGTGCGACGATCACACTGACGATGTATGCGACCGGCGTTTGGACGGAAGATGCGAGGCATGCGTAATGCGCCGATATTCGCCCTGCTCGCTCTCGCTGCTGCTGCCGGCGGCGTCGCGTTCGTCGCGCTGCGGCGACGTGGGGCCGAAGGGGGCGCCGCGTCGCCGGTCGACGACGGCAGTTCGGGCGGCGAATCGCCGTTCGATTGGGGCGCGTGGAATTTGCCGTCGATCGAATTCGGGTCGCTCGGCGGCGATCTGCTGGACGATGCCGTGAACGCGGCCTATTCCGCTGTCGGCGCGTGGCGCGATCCGCCGGCCGAGCTGGCGCCGCTGATCGCCGCCGCCGAAGATTCGAACGGCATACCGCGCAATCTGCTGGCGCGGCAGCTGTGGCAGGAATCGCGATACAACGCGGCGGCCGTCAACGCGCGGACCGGCGCGCAAGGCATCGCGCAGATCATGCCGGCGACGGCGCGCGATCCGGGATTCGGCGTGCCGCCGATCGCCGATCCGTTCAACGCGCCGGCCGCGATCGCATGGGCGGGCCGCTACATGCACGCGATGTACGCCTATACGGGATCGTGGGCGCTCGCTCTCGCCGCCTACAACTGGGGCGCCGGCAACGTCAAGCATCACTCGCAAGCCGCGTGGCCGACCGAAACGCAGAACTACGTCGCGCAGATTCTCGGCGATACGGGGTACGCATGAAAACGCAGAACGTCATCGTGCTCGCGGCTGTCGCTGCCGGCGGCGTGCTCGCCTATCTCGCGTGGCGCAAGGGCGGCGCGCTGCTGTCGACGACACTCAATCCGGCCAGCGATCAGAACGCGGCGTATACGGGCACGAACAGCGCCCTGCAAGCGGCTGGCGTGATCGACGAAAATCAAACGCTCGGCACGGCAATATATGACTGGCTGCATACAGTCAATCCAGCGACCGGACAGGAACAGAACATCTTCTCGCAGTGGTGGGATTCGCTGACCGGCAACAGCAGCGACACCAGCGCGAGCGCGCCCGGCGCCGCCGCGACGCCATACGACTACGGCCAAGGCGGCGCGCCCGGCGTGCCGTGGGCGCCGACCAGCACCGCACCTACTACCGATCCGGCTCCGTGGTGGGCCGGAAATCCATTCAAGTAACAGGGAGTCACCATGTCCAAGCTCGTCAAGCAACGCCTGCAGGAACCGTCAACCTACGCCGGCATCGGCCTCGCCATCGTTCCGATCCTCACGCTGTTCGGCGTGCACGTGCCGGACATCGTGACGCAACTGCTCATGGCGCTCGGCGGCGGCATCGCCATCGCCGCGCCGGAACGCGCGACCGCAAAGTGACGGCCGACGTACTGCGAGAACTCGTCGTACCGCTGCTGACCGCAGCGGCCACGTGGGGCGCCATTCGCGCCGACATTCGGCACCTGCATCAGCAGGTGCGCGATCTGCGCGAGGACATCGGCAACGTTCACGAGCGGATCGATCGCCTACAGGGCTTTCGAGCGCGCTAAGCCTCGCAGCGGAATTTCAGGTCGGCCGTGTAGTCGTGATCGCCGCGCAGCGTGAATACGCCCGCGATCGGTCCCGCGAAAACTGAGCCGATCTGCTGCGCCGTGTCGATCGCATCGTTCGTCGACTCGGCTACCTTCCCCTTGTACGCGATCGTCTGGCCGGTCACGACGTAGCGCATCTGCCGCTTCGAGCAGGTGATATCGGCCGCGCCGAGCGCCCATTGCAGCGCCTGATCCTTGCTGTCCGCGCTGCTGGTCACCTCGTAGGCGTTGTCCGGCATCGGCACGATGGCGCTGTGCTTCAGCGCGGCCGGCGTGCAAGCGGTCGTCAGCGCGGCGAGCGCCGCGCACATTGCGAATCGTTTCATCTGCTTCCCCTTGTTGGTCCGCCGCTATTGTCTCCGCGCGCCGCTGCGCGTCAACAGACGCCGCGCGCGCTCGCCGTGTCTCCCATGCCTTCAGCGCCCGTTCGCGCCGCTGCTGCGCGGCGTAGTCGCGAAGCTGCTGCCGCCGCGCCTCGATCGCCTTCTGCTCTCGCAGCCAGCGCCCATGCTCGCGCGCGTCCTCGATGTCGGAATGTCGCCGCGCGCCGGCATGCCAGTCGCGGCCGAACAGATGCACGCGCCATTCGTATTCCAGCGCGGCGCAGCCGACAGAATATCGGCGCCGCATCGAGCGGTTCCACGGCACGGCTTGCAGCGCGATCGAGCGCGCAAGATTCAAAGCAGGTCCGGGAATTGCCGCCGTTCGTCGCCAATTAAACACCGTTCGTCGGCTGACATTGAAGACTTTCGCGGCAAAGTCGGGGGAAAGGGAAAATTCAGAACAGAAGGCTTTGAAATCGAAAGGGTACATTCCCACGCCCTTTCCAGAATTGTGCCCGTTTTTAGGCGCTCCCCGCCTGTATATTATGTTAAGTGATTCCGACGACGACATACGGACAACCTCCGATCGTTAAAGGGTTTTTCAGCTACAGGTCAGGCGGCTGCAAGTGCAGCGTCAGCACCGCGACGGGATGCCCGCTTTGCCAAGGTTTCTAGGCGCAGCCATGCCGCTTTTGCTTCGTCTGACGTGGCGCGTTCGCGGCGAATCTTGGCTAGGACGAATGCAGGGTCATCGCCAACAATTTCAGCAGCGCGGCAAATGATGTTCTCGTCGTGCAATTCGTCTGCTCCGCGCATGTATTTAGACATGCGCTGACGGCTGATCTGTAGCGCTTTCGACACTGCATAGTCGCTGTGTGAATCGAGCGACGTGCGGACGCGCTCTAAGAGCGTCTGCGTGCTATTCATTTTTCAAACTTCCTTGCTTGGTCGGCAGCCTAATCTTCGGTCCGGCTGATCCCGCGCGCAACGTGGCGCGCGGTTGACAGTTAGTGGCGCGCGGTTGACATTCCCGCCGCCTCCTTGGTCGGAGCCGGGGCGGCCCCTAACCGGGCCGCACCTTCGCCGGCCATCGAGTCCGACCAACAACGCGAGGTGTGCAATGCAAAACCATGAATCCGACACGGCCGCTGAACGGCCGAACCTGCTGACGGTGAAGAACGTCAAATACGTCGGCAGCATCAAACAGCAGCAGCACGGTTTCGAGCTGGCCGAAGTCAAAGGCCATGTGCTGGACGGCAAGCCGGTCGTCGACATCAGCATCGGCAGCGGCAGCCGCGATCTGACGATCGACGAAGCGCACGCGCTCGGTCTGGCGTTGCTCGGCGCCGTCGCGGCGCTGTCATGAGCGGCCCGACGATGGCGCGCGATCTGCGATCGGTGCGCGTGCACTGTGATCCCGTTCTTAGTCCGGCGTGCCGCTTCCGTCGCCCGACCCGCTTCGATGTGATCGCCGTCACGGTCTGGGCGTCCATCGCGGTCGGCGCGGGCTTCGTCGCCGGCATCGTCGTCGGGGGTGTGCTGTGAGCGCCGTCGAAAAATGCCTGAAGCCGGAACAGCCGCGCGAGATTGATCGCGAGGCTGTCGCCGGTGTGGTCCGGGCGATGCTCGCGACCGACGACGCGAAGCGCAAGCTGTCCGACCGCCTCGCCGCCGCCGAACTGCGGCAGATCGAGAACGCGCGATCGCTGGGCGCGATGATCGGCTCGCTGTCGGGCTTCGTGATCGACGGCTACAGCGTCGCGGTGCATTCGGTTCCGGGCAAGCCGCCGATCGTCAACATCCGGCCGGTGCGCGTGCTGTGAGCCGGGCTGTGAGCCAGGTCGCGCGCCGGGCGCGCCGCGCATGACGTTCTCTCCCCTATCCGTCCGCGCCCGCCGCGCCGAGTTCGAGGCGTACGCCAAACGTATCGACGCGCGCGACGCGGCGCGGCGCAAGGCGTTGGTGCGGCCGTTCCGGGATGTGATCGGGTCGCAGCTGCTGGGCCGCTGGCAGACGACGCGCGACGCCGAAGGCTTCAACGCGGCGACGCGCGAGCTGAATCGTGCCGTGCGCGACGTGATGCAGCCGATGATCGCGCGTGCGCCGGAATCGCTGGCGCGGTTCCACGCGCGGCGGATCACGCAACGCGACGTGCTGGACGAGCATGCGGGCGACGCGAAGGTGCGCGCGTGGGCGGCGCGGCGCGCGGGCGAAGCGGTGAGTCTGCGCAACCAATACGACGGCGACGACGACGCCTACTCGGCGCTCGTAACGTATACGGGAGGCTTCGGCGTCGAGCCGGCCCGGCCTTTGCGGCCGGACGATCCCGTATACGTTGCGGGCGCAGTGCGTCGCATGTGCGCGGTGAAATGGTGGCGGCGACAGGCGCGCGTAACGTTAACGAGGCGCATCGAGCGCGCGGAAGTGTTCGCCGGCCGCGTGCATTGCCGCGCCGGGGTGTATCTCTCGGACACAAACGTGAGGCGCGGTGTCGAGGCCGCGCAGCGCAACGCCGACATGCTCGCTGCGACGCAAGCCGTTAACGAGGACGGCGAAACGTTCAACCTCGGCGAGCTGGCGGAAAAGTCGTTAAGCAATCCGCGCATCGCGTTCGCGGAAATGATGGTGCGGGTCAAAGGGCTGGAACAGATCGCCGATTCACTCGGCTGGTCGGGCACGTTCGAGACGTTGACGCTAGCGTCGCATTTCCATCCGCGCCTGTCGCCGTCCGGTGCCGTAAATCCGAAGTGGGACGATGAAAGCTTCGCGCGCGAAGGACAGCAGTTCTTGTGCAAGCTGTGGGCGAAGGTCCGTTCCACGCTGCGCCGGCTGTCGGTCGACTATTTCGGCCTACGCGTCGCCGAGCCGCATCACGACGGAACGCCGCACTGGCACATGCTGATATGGGCGCCGCTCCGGTGCATGGGCCTGCTGCGCGACACGCTGCGCCGTTTCGCGCTGCAGGATTCTCCGGACGAGCCGGGCGCGCAGCGCGTGCGCCACAAGTCGGAAACGATCGACAGGGCCAAGGGCAGCGCGGCCGGCTATCTCGTCAAGTACGTCGCGAAGAACACGGCGGCGGACGGGTTAGAACGCGCGCTCGATACCGACGACGACGGTCGCGATTACGACATCGCCGCCGCCGCCGATGCCGCGCTGCGCGCGCGGCTGTGGGCGCGCGCGCACGGCATTCGGCAATTCCAGTTCTTCGGTGCGCCGAAGATCGGCATCTATCGCGAGTTTCGGCGTCTGCGTGAAGCGGTGACGGCCGACGACAAACCAACATGGTCGCCGGCGCAGCTTGATCTATTCGAGCGTGCGCGCAGCGCGGCAGACGAATCCCGTTATGGGGACTTCGTGCAGGCGTGCGGCGGCATCAGCGTCGAGCGGTTCAAGCTCGCGAAGGTCGACGGCGAGGCCAACGTATACGGCGAGCCGGGCCGCGAAGTCGTCAGGGGAATTGTCTTTGCGGCGGGCGGCACGCCCGTCGTTACGCGCGTCCATGAATGGACGATCTTGCAAGGGGCATCGCGGCCTGAGGTCGCCGCCCCTTGGACTCGTGTCAGTAACTGTAACGGCGGCGATCAGCCGCGAGGGGTGAGCTGTGACGAAGAAAGTGAAATCGGCGAGCGGTTCGAAGAAATCGCAGGCGGCAAACAAGGCGAAAGCGAAGAAAGTGGCTGCGATCAAGGAATCGGAAAAGTCGGATATGGACGCTTTCGATGCGGCAATGGCGGGCCTGCAGCAGACACCGCGCACGGTCCGTAAGCGTGTCGGCAAGAAAATGATGGACGTGCCGGTCGACGAGGTGTCGAGCGGTGGCTAACCCGGCGGTGGGCCGCATCCGCTGTCCGATCTGCGACGGCGACGCCGAAGTGCGCCGATACAAGGGAAGCGATCGCGGCAAGCTCTACTGGGCATGCGGCTGCGGCCAGATTCGCCCGGCGCTTGCGGTCGGTCAGGCGTACATCGAGCGCAACATGCGCGCGCTCGATGTGCCGCCGCCGGAACCGGCGAACGATCCGCCGGCCGCGCCGCCGAAACCCGAAACGAAACCGGCGCCGGCAGCGGCGCGCAAATCATCTTGGACGATCCTGTGAAGAACGAAACGAAACCGGCGCCGGCCGACACGCCGGCACCCTCGCCCGCTGCTGCGGCCGCGCCCGACGAACTGGACCGCCTCGTGCAAGGTGCGGTCGACGTCGATCCGCCGCCGCTCGATGCCGAGCCGGCGCCGCCGGAACCGGAAATCCCACCGACGAAAGTGCTGGTGCAGATGGTCTTGTCGCCCGGCCTCGCGCTGCTGGCGCCGAACTGGAACGTGTCTAGGTCGGAAGTCG
>DASSVA010000311.1:0-4032 GCA_035706385.1 Solimonas sp.
GCGCTCGGCATCGGTCTGGCGGCCGGCGTGATCTGCTTCCTCGCATCGACCCGCCTGAAGAAGATGATCGGCTACGACGATTCGCTCGACGTGTTCGGCGTGCACTGCGTCGGCGGCATCGTCGGCGCGCTGCTGACCGGCATCTTCTGCTTCCCGTCACTCGGCGGCGTGTGGTCGCCGACCGAAGGCGCGACGATCGGCAGCCAGTTCTGGATCCAGTGCAAGGGCGTGATGTTCACGCTGGTCTATACCGGCGTCCTCACCTTCATCATCCTCAAGCTCGTCGGCTTGTTCACGAAGCTGCGGGCGACCGACGAGGAAGAGACCGAAGGTCTCGACATCAGCCAGCACAACGAGCGCGGCTACATCCTCTCGTAACGCGGGCTCCGGTGGTCCGGGGGCGGATGCTTCGGCATCCGCCCCCTTTTCTTTGCGTGGCCGCAACGGCCGGCGTGCGCCCGAATGCTAAACTGGCGGACGTCTTTTGGAGCCCTAGCCATGAAAATGCTGATTGCGATCATCAAGCCGTTCAAGCTCGACGCCGTGCGCGAAGCGCTGGCGGACATCGGCGTGCAGGGAATGACCGTGACCGAAGTGCGCGGCTTCGGTCGCCAGAAAGGGCATACCGAGCTGTATCGCGGTGCCGAATACACCGTCGACCTGCTGCCGAAGGTCAAGCTCGAAATCGCCGTGTCGCCGGAAATGGCGGAGAAGGCGACCGACGCGATCCTGAAGGCCGCCAAGACCGGCCAGATCGGCGACGGCAAGATCTTCGTCTACGACCTCGAACAGACGGTGCGCATCCGCACCGGCGAAGCCGGCCCGAACGCGGTCTGACGGAACGTTCCGCTTTTCCCCTTGCCCCCGCACGCGATGCTGCCTGCGGGGGTTTTTCGTATCGGGTGACGCCAATGAAAAAACTTTTCCCGCTGCTGGCCATGTTGCCGGCGACCGCCTGGGCGCAGACGCCGGCCGACAGTGGCGACACGGCGTGGCTGCTGACCGCGACCGCGCTGGTGCTGTTCATGTCGCTGCCCGGACTGGCGCTGTTCTACGGCGGACTGGTGCGGGCGAAGAACGTGCTGTCGGTGCTCGTCCAGTGCTTCGCGATCGTCTGCGTGGTGTCGGTGCTGTGGGTCGCCGGCGTCTACAGCCTCGCGTTCGCGCCGGGCAGTCCGTGGCTCGGCGGCCTGTCGAAAGCGATGCTCGTCGGGATCGGCGACGGCGCGCTGCACGGGCGGATCCCGGAAGCCGTGTTCGTGATGTACCAGCTGACGTTCGCCGCGATCACGCCGGCGCTGGTCGTCGGCGGCTTCGCCGAGCGCATGAAGTTCTCGGCGATCCTGCTGCTGTCGACGCTGTGGCTGCTGCTGGTCTACGCGCCGGTCTGCCACTGGGTCTGGGCCGACGGCGGCTGGCTGAACCGGCTCGGCCTGCTCGATTTCGCCGGCGGCACGGTCGTGCACATCACCGCCGGCGTCGCGGCGCTGGTCGCCGCGCTGACGCTCGGCCGGCGCGACGGTTTTCCGCACACGCCGATGATGCCGCACAACATGACGATGACCGTGACCGGCGCCGGCATGCTGTGGGTCGGCTGGTTCGGCTTCAACGGCGGTTCGGCGCTCGCCGCCGACGGTCATGCCGGGATGGCGGTGCTGGTGACGCATGTGTCGGCGGCGGCCGGCGCGCTGAGCTGGACCGCGCTCGAATGGCGCAAGTATCGCAAGCCGTCGGCGCTCGGCATCGTCACCGGCATGGTCGCCGGTCTCGGCACGATCACGCCGGCGGCCGGTTATGTCGGGCCGGGCGGTGCGCTGCTGATCGGTTTCGTTGCCGGTCTGGTGTGCTTCAACGCGACGCATTATCTGAAGCGCGTGCTGGCGGTCGACGATTCGCTCGACGTGTTCCCGGTGCACGGCGTCGGCGGCATGCTCGGCACGTTCGCCGCCGGCATTTTCGCGTCGGACGCGCTCGGCGTGTTCAGCGGCCGCGGTTACGCGCCGGGGGTGACGATGGCGCACCAGCTCGGCGTGCAGCTGCTTGGCATCGTCAGCGTCGCACTGTATGCCGGCGGCATGACCTGGCTGCTGATGAAGGTCGTCGCGGCGCTGACCGGCCTGCGCGTCACCGCCGAAGAAGAGACGCTGGGGCTCGACACGACGCAGCACAACGAACGCGGCTACGACCTGCAATCGCTGTAGCGGCCGCGCCGGTCGGCGGGTGTGCGTCGCGTTCGCAAAAGCGAATAGACTCGGCGTTCCGCATTTTCCGGCGAGACAGCGATGGGCATGAAATGGCAGATGGCCGCGGTGCTGGCCGGTCTGGTCAGCGTTCCGGTTCTGGCGGCGAACGTCTACAAATGGGTTGACGCGCAAGGCCATTTCCATTTCAGCGATACCGCCGAGCCGGGCTGGCGGCGCGTCGACGTCAGCCCGACCGTCGTCGACGGCGGTCCGCTGCCGCAGACGGCCGCCGCGACGGCGAGCGACAAGCGTGCCGCCGAATGCCGGCAGAAGCGCGACGCGCTGGTCGGCTACAAGACCGCGGCGCGCATCGTCGAGCGCAACGGTCTCGGCGTCGAACACGAGTACACGGCCGAGGAAAAGCAGAAGCTGATCGCGATGACCGAGCAGCAGCTCGCGAGCTGTCCGCCGGCCGACGCGCCGGCGTCGGACGATGCCGGCGACAACGCCGACGCCGGCGACAGTGGTGACAGCGGCAGCGACGAGACCGGCGAGTTTCCGCAGTAAGGCGCCGGCGGCGTCCGTTCAGCGCGCGGCGAGCGCCTGCCGCACGTAGGTCGGCAGCGCGAACGCGGCGCGGTGCGTGTCGGCGTTGTAGAACTTGCAGTCGAGCGCGGCGATCGCGTTTTCATCGAGTCGTGCCGCCAGCGCGCCGGCCTGCTTGCGGGCGATCGAGCCCGACCACCAGCCGGACGGATAGATCACCTGCGGGAAGTGCAGCAGATGCGTTTCGGCGAAGCCGGCTTCGCGCATCGC
Organism: Solimonas sp.; assembly: GCA_035706385.1. GTDB lineage: Bacteria > Pseudomonadota > Gammaproteobacteria > Nevskiales > Nevskiaceae > Solimonas. The sequence continues at coordinate 3,000 of DASSVA010000311.1, forward strand.
CGCATGCATTTCCTGAATCAGCTTCAGGTGCAGCAGCGGCGATTCGGACTGCTGGACGAGCATGCCGTCGGCTTTCAGCGCCTTGATGCAGTCCAGATAGAAACGTTTGCCGAACAGGCCTTCGGCCGGACCGACCGGATCGGTCGAGTCGATGATGATCAGGTCGATCGAGCCGGCCGGAGCGTCCTTCATCCACTGGATGCCGTCGCCGAAGAACAGCGTCGCGCGCGGGTCGTCGTTGCGGTCGCACAATTCCGGGAAATACTGTTCGGCCAGCCGCGTGACGCGCTCGTCGATCTCGACCTGCGTCGCCGATTTCACTTCGGGATGCTTCAGCACCTCGCGCAGTGTGCCGCAATCGCCGCCGCCGACGACGACGACGTTCTGCGGGTCCGGATGCGAGTTCAGCGCCGGGTGCGACATCATCTCGTGATAGAGGAAGTTGTCGCGCGTCGAGACCATCGTGCAGCCGTCGATCGTCATCAGCCAGCCGAAGGTTTCGGTTTTCCAGATCTCGATCTTCTGGTACGGCGTCTGCTCCTCGTGCACCTTCTCGCCTTTCAGCGAAAACGCGGTGCCCGTGCTTTCCATCGGTTCGGTGAACCAGCTGCGATCCAGCGTCATGACAACCTCGAAAAATGCGGGAAATCTCGGGAACCTCTGTACAGCTACTGCGCGTGCGTCTGGCGCTGCCCGGCGGTGCTCGAAATCCTCAAGTACTCCTACGTACACTGCGGTTTCTGCGCTCCGGCGGTCAGCGCCAGGCACCCGCTCGCTACGCTGTGCAGAGGCTCCCTGGGAACCCCCCGCGGCCGGCGCGTTCGCGGACGAGCGTGAGACTCTACAATCGCCGCCTCACGGTTGAGGCCGGCGAGTATATCGGGTGAAGGAACGAAATGAATGACGATACGGTGACCGCGCCGCGCTGGACCGCAGCGCAGGCCCGCGCGCTCTACAACGTCGCGCAATGGGGCGAAGGCTATTTCGACGTGACGGCGGACGGCCACGTGCAGGTGCGGCCGTTTCGTGAAAA
>DASSVA010000312.1:0-2598 GCA_035706385.1 Solimonas sp.
ACACACGTTTTCCGGCTTTCAAGTTCGTCTGACGACCATGAGCAAGCAAAGTTCCAAGCGCCGCAAGATCGCGCTCGCGTATTCCGGCGGTCTCGATACCTCCGTCATCCTCAAGTGGCTGCAGGACACCTACGACGCCGAGGTCGTGACGTTCACCGCCGACATCGGCCAGGGTGAGGAACTCGACCACGTGCGGCCGAAAGCACAGCAATTCGGCGTCAGGGAAATCTTCATCGACGATCTGCGCGAGGAATTCGCGCGCGATTTCGTGTTTCCGATGTTCCGCGCCAACGCGCTGTACGAAGGCGAATACCTGCTCGGCACGTCGATCGCGCGGCCGCTGATCGCCAAGCGCCTCGTCGAGATCGCGCGCCAGACCGGCTGCGATGCGATCAGCCACGGCGCGACCGGCAAGGGCAATGACCAGGTGCGCTTCGAGCTCGGCGCGTACGCGCTGTGGCCGGAAGCCAAGGTCATCGCGCCGTGGCGCGAATGGGATCTGAATTCGCGCGAGAAGCTGCTCGCGTACGCCGCGCAGCACGATATCCCGATCGCCAAGAAGAAAGACGGCGGCTCGCCGTATTCGATGGATGCCAACGCGTTGCACATCAGCTACGAAGGCGGCGGTCTCGAAGATCCGTGGTGGTCGCCGGACGACGGCATCTGGCGCTGGACGAAAAATCCGGAAGACGCGCCCGACGTCGCGCAGGAAATCGTCATCGAGTTCGACAAAGGCGATGCGGTCGCGATCGACGGCGTGCGCGGCACGCCGTTCCAGATTCTCGACAAACTCAATCAGCTTGGTGGCGCGCACGGCATCGGTCGCCTCGACATCGTCGAGAACCGCTACGTCGGCATCAAGAGCCGCGGCTGCTACGAAACGCCGGGCGGCACGATCCTGCTCAAGGCGCACCGCGCGATCGAATCGCTGTGTCTCGATCGCGAGCAGGCGCATCTGAAGGACGAGCTGATGCCGAAGTACGCGAGCCTGATCTACAACGGCTACTGGTGGAGTCCGGAGCGCCGCGCGCTGCAGGCGCTGATCGACGACACGCAGACGCGCGTCAACGGCGAAGTGCGCCTCAAGCTCTACAAGGGCGCCGTCTACAACCTCGGCCGCCGCTCGAAGGATTCGCTGTTCGACGCGACACTGTCGACGTTCGAGGACGATCGCGGCGCGTACAACCAGAAGGACGCCGAAGGCTTCATTCGCCTCAACGGCCTGCGCCTGCGCACCGGCGCCAAGCGCGACGCGCGCTAGATCGGCGCTGCGCAGCGATTCCACACGTCCCGCCGGAATTTTCTGGTAGATCGTGTATTGAGACGGCCCGCTACGTGGGCCGTTTTCTTTTGATTTGATGCCTTCCCGCGCCGTTCTCCCTCTCCCCGCTTGCGGGGAGAGGGTTGGGGTGAGGGGAGTTCGATGCCATTGGAGAACTTGAATGCAGATCATCGAACGATGCGAGCCGCGCCGCTGAATCGTTCTTTCTCCGCCACGGCTTCGACATCGTCGAACGGCAACGCGTCGAGCGCGGTGGCCAATGGTTCGAGCGCGCGGCGATGCGCAAGTCGCTGATCCGCTGACGCCCCGACGCGCGCCGCTTTGCGCGATCACTGCGTGCGTGCTTTCCGGCGTGCCGCATTTTTTCTGGCCTGCTCGTTGCTGATCACGCTGAGCTTGCCGTCGGTCTCGACGAAACAGCGGTAGACGTCCTCGACCTGCTGGATGCCGTCGTTGTGCAGGCGGCCCATCAGCTCGGTCTCGGTGATCAGTTCGCGGCGCATCTGGCGCCAGTCGATCCGTCCATTGCGGACCAGCGTCACCGGGCTCGGCTGGACGAGCTTGCGCACGCTCTCGAAATGGTAGCCCGCCCAGTCGAGGCCGTAATTCCAGAACATGATCGTGACGATCAGGACGAGACCTTCGGTGATCGACTCATAGGTACCGGCCATGCCGTTCTGCGCCGCGTCGGCGATGATGACGATGACCAGCAGGTCGGCGATGTTGAACTGGCCGGTCTCGCGGCGCAGCACGCGCATCAGGAAAAACAGGAACAGGTAGATCGCCGAGCCGCGGATGACGATCTCGACGAGCGAACCGCTCGGCACGAACAGCGCGTGCCAGTCCACCTTTGCCCAATCGCTCATGATGCGTCACCCCGGCGAGACGGCGAATGCATCGCGGACGATAAATCCGTTCCGATGAATCGCTGCCGTATGCCGGAGGCGCGCGGCTTTCAGAGCCGGAACTGCTCGCCCAGGTAAACCTTGCGCACGGTTTCGTTCGCCAGCAGCGTGTCCGGCGAACCTTCGGCGATCACCTGGCCTTCGGCGAGGATGTACGCGCGCTCGCACAGCGACAGCGTCTCGCGCACGTTGTGATCGGTGATCAGCACGCCGATGCCGCGTTCCTTCAGATGGTGGACGATCTGCTGGATGTCGCCGACCGCGATCGGGTCGACGCCGGCGAACGGTTCGTCGAGCAGCACGAAGCGCGGATTGGCGGCGAGTGCGCGCGCGATTTCGACGCGCCGTCGTTCGCCGCCGGACAGCGCCTGGCCTTCGGCGTCGCGGATATGCGTGATGTGCAGCTCGCCG
>DASSVA010000313.1:0-12346 GCA_035706385.1 Solimonas sp.
CCGCCGCCCCGGCCGCGGCCCCGGCCGCCGCAGCGCCGGCGGTCGACAACCGCCACATCATCAAGGCGCCGATGGTCGGCACGTTCTATCGCTCACCGTCGCCGGGCGCGAAGTCGTTCGTCGAGGTCGGGCAGACGGTCAAGGCCGGCCAGGTGCTGTGCATCATCGAGGCGATGAAGATGCTCAACCAGATCGAGTCCGACAAGGCCGGCGTCGTCGTCGAAGTGTTCGCCGACAACGAGAAGCCGGTCGAATTCGATCAGCCGCTGTTCGCGATCGAGTGAGCCCCATGGCGAACTCCCCCCTGTCTCGCGCTGACGCGATCGCCGAGGTCGGCCGGCGATGAAGGAAATCAAGAAAGTCCTGATCGCCAATCGCGGCGAAATCGCGCTGCGCATCCTGCGCTGCTGCCGGGAACTCGGCATCCGTACGGTCGCCGTCTACTCGACCGCCGATCGCGAGCAGAAGCACGTCGCGCTCGCCGACGAAGCGGTCTGCATCGGCCCGCCGCAGGCCGGCCGCTCGTATCTGAACATGGCCGCGATCATTTCCGCGGCCGAAGTCACGCAGGCCGACGCGATCCATCCCGGCTACGGCTTTCTGTCCGAGAACGCGGATTTCGCCGAGTCGGTCGAGAAGTCCGGCTTCATCTTCATCGGCCCGAAGCCGGAGACGATCCGCCTGATGGGCTCGAAGACCAACGCCAAGGCCGAGATGATCGCGGCCGGCGTGCCGTGCGTGCCGGGCTCGAACGGCATCCTGCCGGACGACGACGACGAATGCCTGCGCATCGCCGCACAGGTCGGCTACCCCGTGCTGATCAAGGCGGTTTCCGGCGGCGGCGGCCGCGGCATGCAGGTGGTGCACAGCGAGGACGAACTGCTCGGCAAGATCCGTATCGCCCGCACCGAGGCAATGAACGCGTTCAAGGACGCCTCGGTGTTCATGGAGAAGTACCTGCAGCTGCCGCGCCACATCGAATTCCAGGTGCTGTCCGATGGACAGGGCAATGCGATCCACCTCGGCGAGCGCGACTGCTCGATGCAGCGCCGCAACCAGAAAGTCGTCGAGGAATCGCCGGCGCCGGGCATCACGCCGGAGCAGCGCGAGGAGATCGGCCACCTCTGCGTCGAAGCGTGCAAGCGGATCGGTTACCGCGGCGCCGGCACCTTCGAATTCCTCTACGAGGACGGGCGTTTCTACTTCATCGAAATGAACACCCGCATCCAGGTCGAGCATCCGGTCACTGAAATGGTGACCGGCGTCGATCTGATCAAGGAAATGATCCGCATCGCCGACGGCAAGCCGCTGAAGAAGAAGCAGAGCAACATCAAGGTGCGCGGCCACGCCGTCGAATGCCGCATCAACGCCGAGAACGCACGCACGTTCATTCCGTCGCCCGGCGAGATCAAGAAATACCACGCGCCCGGTGGTCCGGGCATCCGCCTCGATTCGCACTGCTACACCGGCTACAAGGTGCCGCCGCATTACGATTCGATGATCGGCAAGCTGATCGCCTATGGCTCGGATCGCAAGTCGGCGATCGCACGCATGCGCCAGGCGCTCGCGGAAATGGTCATCGAAGGCATCCAGACCAACATCCCGTTGCAGAGCCGCATCATGCGCGACGCGGTGTTCAAGGAAGGCACGCACCACATCCACTATCTCGAAAAGATGCTGGAACAGTGGGCGACGGAGGAGTGAGCAAGAAAAGAGTGCCTTGAATGGCACTCTTTGATCTTGCGAACGCCCGACCAGGGATGGCCGGGCAAGGGGTCAATCCGGAAGTGATGTCGCGCCAGGGACGGCACCAGAAAGCCCGTTCGATTTGATCCGTCCGCTTCACGAAAGGCCCCGACGGCACGAATCCGTGCCGGCACGTGCCGATATTCCCCACTGTTGTTGCCTTTCCGTCAGGAGGTCAAAGGAAAAGGCCACGGCTTTCCCATGACATGCCGCTTGAATCCCTCAGCAGGCGCATGACCAAGCCATGACGGAGCTACGAGGTAGAAGGGGCAATGCGAGGGTGTGCAGCAGCAGCACAGATTCTCCGAATTCCCTCTGCTGAGGCCCACTCGGCACGGGGCGTGTTGGATGACGATAACGCTTGCGGCCATAGCCATGAAGATGGCTGCAAGCTCGCATGTGACCTCGCAGCGCCTATCCGTCCGTTCGCCAGGATGGCGCCGCTTTTTGCCGGAGAGTCGTGCCTCGACTTACTTCCCTGTTTACCGAGGCGAAGCGCCTTCGACGTTTTTCAGGTAGGCGCAGAACATATCCGCCATCGCATCGGCATAGGTCTTGATCTCCGCCTTCGTCCGACGGGCTTGGGAGAAACTGCTACCCACCGTACTAAGCGCCGTGAAAATGAGATCGCCAGCCAAATCGCGGGTTCCAGCGGACGCCTTCGGCAAGGCTTCCTCCATGAAGGCAACGATCATCTGATCGCCTTCGGCGCGAGCCTTGCGCGCCTCTGGGCTGTCGCGATAGAGCGGCGCCGCGTCGTTGAGCGCGCCGCGCACTTCGGCTTCTTCGCACTCGGAACGCAGGAACGCATGCACGAGCGCACGCAGGCGCTCCAGGTGCGGTGTATCCGACGCTTCAAGGATGTTTCGCAATATCCCGTTCGTTTGCATCCACTCGTCGGTCTGGAGCCGGAACAAGATCGACGCCTTGTTCGGGAAATATTGATAGACCGACCCGACGCTGACTCCTGCCTTCTCGGCAACACGCGCCGTAGTGAACCGGGTGGCGCCTTCCTGAGCCAGAACCTGGGTTGCAGCTTGCAGGATGGCTGCGACTAATTCAGTCGAACGTGCTTGTTGAGGCTGCTTGCGCGAGGTGATCTGCTGACGGCGGCGAGTGGTCATGGTGGTGGGCGATGGAAGGTTCGATGCATGGAAATTCGATTTTTGGTCGCATCCTTAAATGCGACTAAATAATCGCATATTAGTGCAGTACCCGTCATCAGCTCAACCCTGATTGACGGCTTGCGCGGCCGCTGCAGCCACTGACGCACGCCCACATTGCTGCTCCGCCGACGCCCCCCTTTGGGGGGCGCCTCTCATGGCTCCGCTGTCGGATGGCACCTTCGATCGCGGCATGGGCGCCCTCTTTTCCTGACGGAAAACCTGAGCCTCCTGATTTCCTCACGTCTTCTGAGACTCGACTGGGTCAGCTCGAACGCCTTGTTCCAGAGGAAATACCGGCGATTTGTTGCTCGCATCTGGGTGGGACGAAAACGCGAACTCCAATGCGAATTTTCAATGCGATGAATCAATCATATTATTTCATCAACGCGAATATTTAATCGCATTCATGGTGATTTGCCATAAGCACCTCGCCACCCAACCACCAACCGGACAATTTCATGACTTCAATACTGACCAATGCACCACTGGCGCCCTTGCTGGATTGCCTGTTCGAGCAGGCCAATCAGGCCACTAGTCCAGCGGTGGCCGCCACTCCGCCGGAAGAGCGCGAGCGTCTGATGCGCAGCAAAACCGAATACCTCGACTTCTACAGCCGCGCCAAAGACCTGTGGCTGCCAGTGTCGCGCGAGACCGGCGTTCTGCTGTATCAACTGGCACGCAGCACGAACGCGCGCAACATCATCGAATTCGGCACCTCGTTCGGGCTCTCAACTCTGTACTTGGCGGCGGCGCTGCGCGACAACGGCGGTGGCCGGCTGATCGGAAGCGAGTTCGAGCCGTCGAAGGTCACGAAGGCCCGCCAGCACCTAGTCGAAGGCGGCGTGGACGATTTGGTCGAAATCCGCGAAGGCGACGCCCTGAAAACGCTGGCCACGGACCTTCCCGATTCCATCGATCTGTTGCTGCTCGATGGCGCCAAGTCGATCTATTGCGAAGTTCTCGACCTCGTCGAGAGCCATCTGCGACCAGGCGCGCTGATCGTCGCTGACAACGCCGACTACAGCCCGGAGTACTTGGCGCGCGTGCGCTCCCCGCACAACGGCTACCTGTCCGTGCCATTCGGCGAGGACGTGGAACTATCGATCCGGCTGGGCTAGCGCCAAGTCTGTCGTTTTCTTTATTTCCCCCTCAGGAGAATTGCAATGCACGTATTTGTCACGGGTGCCACGGGCTGGGTCGGCTCCGCCGTGGTGGATGATCTGCTAGCTGCCGGCTACCAAGTCACGGGCTTAGTGCGCTCTCCTGATAAAGCCGCCTCGTTCACCGTAAAGGGCGCGAAAGTCGTTCAGGCCACGCTTGATGATTTGGACACCTTAGGCGCGGTCGCTTCGACCGTCGATGCGGTCATCCATACCGCATGGGGTAGCGACTATTCCAAGTTCATCGAGAACTGCGACCAGGATCGTCGGGTCATTGACGCGCTGGGCGCTGCGCTGGAGCGATCGGATCGTCCATTGTTAGTGACTTCGGGCCTGCTCGGATTGCCGCGCGGAGCTACCGAACTCGACCTGCCTGACCCAGCCTCGCCACGCAAGTCTGAAGCAACGGCGCGTGCTTGGAGTGCACGTGGCGTGCGTGCGGCTACGGTGCGCTTGGCTCCTTCCGTGCATGGTCTGGGTGATCACGGATTCGTGCCGATCCTGATCCGTATGGCGAAACAGAAGGGTGTTTCAGCTTACCTAGGCGACGGCCAGAACTGCTGGGCGGGCGTGTACCGCCGGGATGCAGCTCGAATCTTCCGTCTTGCATTGGAACACGGTGTAACCGAGTCGGTCTATCACGCCGTCGCCGAGGAGGCCATCACATTCAAGGCAATCTCCAAAATTATCGGGGCCCGGCTCGGAACACCGGTTGAGATGCGCGATCCGGAGCATTTCGGGTGGTTCGCCCACTTTGCGGGCGCGACCATGTCGGTTTCCAGCGCCCGCACGCGCGAACTGCTCGGCTGGAAGCCCGAAGGACCGAACCTGCTCGCTGACCTGGATCAGCCCGGCTACTACGCCGACTAACCGGCTTGGTCTATCTGGCATCGCTGGCCTTCGTCACCACACCGACCACGTCGGTATGGATCGTGGTGCTGGGCCGCATCCTGCTGGCCCTAGGTGAAAGCCTGATTGCCACGGGGGCACTGGGCTGGTCGCTCGGACTGGTCGGGCCGCAGAACGCAGGCAAGGTAATGGTCTGGGTCGGCATTGCCATATACGGTGCCTAGGCTTACCACCGCGGAGCGCCTATGCGGCATCTAACTCAAAAAGCGGCAAGAGCAAGCAACAGCCGGTATCTGGTCTAACCTGTTGCCCCATAAGACCTTTCGCCCCGCTGCATGTCTGCATGAAAGACTTGACAGCGGACATTTTTCATGTGCGGAACGCGACGAAATCCTCTCGCGCGCGCCGGGCTTATGTGGCAGCGCAGCAATAGCCAGCCCGCGGGGTCGGCACTAAGCTGCCCGGCGATCTTTCCATTGCAGGAGATGCAGATGAAACCCTACGGCCGCAAGGTGGCGATTCTCGGCGGTTCGCGCATTCCGTTCGCGCGTTCGAATACCGCGTATTCGACGAAGTCGAATCAGGACATGCTGACCGCCGCGCTGAAGGGCGTGGTCGACAAGTTCCAGCTGCATGGCGAGCGGATCGGCGAAGTCGCCGCCGGCGCGGTGCTGAAGCATTCGCGCGACTTCAACCTGTGCCGCGAGTCGGTGCTGTCGTCGGGCCTGGCGCCGGAGACCGCGGCGTACGATCTGCAGATGGCGTGCGGCACCGGCCTGCAGGCGGCGATCAACGTCGCCAACAAGATCGCGCTCGGCCAGATCGAATCCGGCATCGGCGGCGGCGTCGACACCACGTCGGACGCGCCGATCGCGGTCGGCGAGAAGCTGCGCAAGATTCTGCTCGAAGTGAATCGCGCGAAGACCGCCGGCCAGCGGCTCAAAGCGCTCGCCAGGTTCCGTCCGGCGATGCTCGCGCCGCAGATTCCGACCAACGGCGAGCCGCGCACGCGGATGAGCATGGGCCAGCACTGCGAGGTGATGGTCAAGGAATGGAAGATTCCGCGCGAGGCGCAGGACCTGCTCGCTTACGAATCGCACAAGAAGGCGGCGGCGGCGTATGAAGCCGGCTTTTTCGACGACCTGATCGTGCCGTTCGCCGGTCTCGAACGTGACAACAATCTGCGTCCCGACCTCACGCTCGAAAAGCTCGCGTCGCTGGGCCCGGCGTTCGACAGGAAATCCGGCCAGGGCACGCTGACCGCCGGCAACTCGACGCCGCTGACCGACGGCGCGTCGGCCGTGCTGCTCGCATCGGAAGACTGGGCGAAGGCGCACGGCCTCAAGCCGCTGGCCTACATCACGCACGCCGAGACGGCGGCGGTCGATTTCGCCGGCCACAAGCATGAGGGCCTTTTGATGGCGCCGGCCTACGCGGTGCCGCGCATGCTCGAACGCGCCGGCCTCAAGCTGCAGGATTTCGATTTCTACGAAATTCACGAAGCGTTCGCCGGTCAGGTGCTGTGCACGCTGAAGGCCTGGGAAGATCCGAAATTCTGCAAGGAGAAACTCGGCCTCGACGCAGCGCTGGGCGCGATCGACCGCAGCAAGATGAATATCAAGGGCGGCAGCCTCGCGGCGGGCCATCCGTTCGCCGCGACCGGCGGCCGCATTCTCGCAACGCTGGCGAAGATCATCGACCAGAACAAAGGCGGTCGCGGTCTGATCTCGATCTGCGCGGCCGGTGGCCAGGGCGTCGTGGCGATCGTCGAAGGCGCCTGATCGCGATCCGTGCGGGACAAAAGCCCGGCCAGTCGCCGGGCTTTTGCATGGTCGGGGGAATTTCCGCAGGGTTTGCGTGCAGGCTTTGTGCATAATCAGAGGCCATCGCAATCGGGGGAGTTGCACTGATGAGCCTGCTGCGCACCAAGCCGGTACAGCCGGACGCTGCCGACCGCGGACTGAAACGGGTACTCAGCGCCTGGGATCTGACGCTGCTCGGCATCGGCGCCGTGATCGGTGCCGGCATCTTCGTGCTGACCGGCATCACCGCGGCAACGCAGGCCGGCCCGGCGGTCGTGGTGTCGTTCATGGTGGCCGGCTTCGCCTGCGCCTGCGCCGCCCTGTCGTACGCGGAACTGGCGAGCGCGGTCGGCGGCTGCGGTTCCGCGTACGGCTACGGCTATGCGAGCCTCGGCGAACTGCCCGCCTGGGTCATCGGCTGGATGCTGCTCTGCGAATACATGGTGGCGATCCCGGCGGTGGCGACCGGCTGGTCCGGCTACGTCGTCAACGGCCTGCAGGCGATCGGCATGAGTCTGCCGGACTTCCTGATTCACGGCCCGATCGACAAGCTGGCGCCCGGCCTCATCAACCTGCCCGCGTTCGGCATCGTGCTGGTGATCGGCGTGCTGCTCGCGTCCGGCGCCAAGATCAGCGCACAGTTCAACGCGATCATGGTGGCGGTCAAGGTCGCGGCGATCCTGCTGTTCATCGGCGTTGCCCTGTTCCACATTCATCCCGGCAACTGGCAGCCGTTCGTGCCACCGATCGAAGTCGGTGCCGGCGGCGCCAGTGGCTTCAGCTGGGAAATGCGGCTGCTCGATGCGATCAAGCTGCTGCTCGGTTTCGGGGCCGGCGGCGAAACGCACTTCGGCGCGACCGGCATCATGGCCGGCGCCGCCACCATCTTCTTCGCCTATCTCGGCTTCGACGCGGTTTCCACCGCCGCGGAAGAAACCCGCAATCCGCAGCGTGATCTGCCGATCGGCATCCTCGGCTCGCTGGCGATCTGCACGCTGCTGTACATCGTCGTCTCGCTGCTGCTGACCGGCATCGTCGATTATCGTGAGCTCAACGTCGCCTCACCGGTCGCGCACGCGCTGTTGCTGATCGGTCAGGACTGGGCGGCCGGCATCATTTCGATCGGCGCGATCGCCGGTCTGACGACGGTGATCCTGGTCATGTATTTCGGCCTGACGCGCGTGCTGTTCGCGATCGCGCACGATGGCCTGCTGCCGAAGTTCTTTGCGTACGTGAATCCGCGCACCGGCACGCCGGTCGGCTCGATCGCCGCCGCCGGCGTGATCATGCTGGCGTTCTCCGGCTTCGTGCCGCTCGGCCGCCTCGCGGAGCTTGCCAACATCGGCACGCTCGGCGCGTTCGTCGTCGTCTGCGCCGGCGTCATCGTCATGCGCCGCACGCATCCCGATCTGCACCGTCCGTTCAAGACACCGGCCGCACCGCTGGTGCCGCTGCTCGGCATGGTGTCGTGCGGCTACCTGATGCTGAACCTCGCCGCGTTCACATGGACGGCATTCGGCGCCTGGATGCTGATCGGCCTGGTGGTCTACTTCACTTATTCCCGCGCGCACAGCGCGCTGGCGCTGCGCAGCTGATTCGCATGGCGGTAAAATCCGGCGATGTCTTCGCCCTCGCCTGAGCCCACGCGCGCGCATGCCACGCCGCAGCGTTGCGGCGTGCTGCTCGCGAACCTCGGCACGCCGGACGCGCCGACGCCGGCGGCGATCCGTCGTTACCTCGCCGAATTTCTCGCCGATCCGCGCGTCGTCGAGATTCCGCGCGCGCTGTGGTGGCCGATCCTCTACGGCTTCATCCTGCCGTTTCGCCCGCGGCGCCTGACGCACGCCTACCGCTCGATCTGGACCGCGGACGGCTCGCCGCTGCTGGCGATCGGCCGCGCGCAGCAGGCCGGTCTGCAGCGCCGTCTCGGCGACGACGTACCGGTCGTGCTCGGCATGCGCTACGGCACGCCGTCGATTGCCGCGGCCGTCGAGGAACTGCTGGCGCGCGGCGCACGGCGGTTCGTCGTGCTGCCGCTGTATCCGCAGTACTCGGCGACGACCACGGCGACCGTGTTCGAAGCCGTGATCGACCATGTGCGACCGATGCGCTGGTGGCCCGAGCTGCATTTCGTCAACGGCTATCACGACGAACCGGCCTACATCGACGCGCTGGCCGCGTCGGTCCGCACACATTGGGCACGGCACGGCCGCGGCGAGCACCTGCTGATGTCGTTCCATTCGATCCCGGTGCGCTGCCTCGACGCCGGCGATCCGTATTACTGCTTCAGCCAGAAGACCGCGCGGCTGCTGGCCGCCGCGCTGCAACTGGCGCCCGAGGCGTGGACGCTGTCGTTCCAGTCGCGGATCGGCCGTGCGAAATGGCTGTCGCCGTACACCGATGCCGTGATCGAGCGGCTCGCGCGCAGCGGCGTCAAGACCGTCGATGCGATCTGCCCCGGTTTCCCGGCCGATTGCCTGGAGACGCTCGAAGAAGTCGCGCTGCGCTACGGTGAGCAGTTCCGGGCAGCGGGCGGCAGCGAGCTGCGCTACATCGCGGCGCTCAATGCCGGCGACGCACACCTGGACTTTCTGACCGAGCTGGCACGCCGGCCGTTCGGCGGCGCATTGACGGCGCAAGTCGCCGACCCGCAAGCCGCCGCGCCCGAGCGAGTCGCGATGCTGCGACGCGGATTCTGATTCGCCGCACGTCGCCGCTCCGAGCGAACGACCGCGCAAAGAAAAACCCCCGCTGCCTGCGCAGCGGGGGTCGATTCGTCACAGTGACTGACGCTTACTCGCCGCGCGTGCGGGTTTCGGCGCGACGGTTCTGCGCGCGTCCCTCGTCCGTGTCGTTGGTCGCGACCGGCTTGGATTCGCCATAAGCGTAGGTGCTCAGACGGCCGGCTTCGACGCCCTTGCGCAGCAGGTACTGCTTGACGGCATTGGCGCGGCGCTCGGACAGGCCTTGGTTGTAGCCTTCGGTGCCGACCGAATCCGTATGACCGGAGATGTCGACCTTCAGACCCGGATACTGCTTGGACACCGTGCCGATGACGTTGGCCGCGTCGTCGAGCATCTGCTTCGTGTAATCGGTCAGATCCGACTTGTCGAACGCGAAGTGCACGTCTTCGAAGCGCAGATCGGCGCCGGAGCCGGTGATCTTGAAGCGGCCGGAACCGAGCGTCGTCGGGCAGCCCTTGTCGTCGACCGCGACGCCGGGCGGCGTACCCGGGCATTGATCGACACCGTCCGGCACGCCATCGCCGTCGGAGTCGAGCGGACAGCCCTTGGCATCGACTTTCACGCCCTTGGCGGTGCCCGGGCACAGATCGGCATCGTCCGGCACGCCGTCGCCATCGGAATCCTTGGACGGCGCCACGGCGCGCGCCGGCCTTTCGCCCAGTGCGGCGACCAGACCGATCTTCACGACCGGTTCGCCGAAGCTGCCGACGCCCGGCACGTCGTCGATGTCGAGCCAGCGATAGCGGACGTCGGCGCGCAGGCCGTAATTGCTGTCGCCGAAATACTTGAAGAAGCCGACGCCGGCGTCGACGAACGGATCGGTCGACTTGTCGTCCGTGTTCTTCAGCTCGCTGCGCATCGCGCCGACGCCGACGCCGACATACGGCGAGAATTGGCGGTCACGCGAATAGAAGAACATGCCGTCGAGCTTGGCGCCGTACTGCCGCCACCTGGCCGGATTGGTAACGCCGTCGTCATCGAACTGGTCCCAGGAACCGCTCAGTTCCACGCCCCAGTATTTGTTGATCGCCATGCCGACACCGGCGAACCAGCCGTTGCCGCTGTCCGAATTGCGATCGCTGTCTTCGAACGTGTATGTGTAGCCGCCGTCGATGTACGGCCGCATTTCCTGTTCGGCTTCCTGCGCGAGCGCCGGCATGGCGCAGGCGGCGAGGACGAATGCCAGACCGGCACGGTGCAATTTTCTCATTGCCGACTCTCCCAACCTCTTGAATTGTCCAGACAGCTCGAAAAGCGTTTCAAAGCGCCGCTAGTATACGCAACTGTTTTGCACTGCAGCGAAATCGAAAATACTGCGCGTGACTGAACTTGCCTTCCTTAGCGTCGCCGCCGATTCTGCCGTGCAAATACGAAGTTTTCCAGCATTGAGCCCGATAAAGCCTGAATGATGAGCGAATTCCTGATCCCGTACGCGCTGTTTCTCGCCAAGACCGTGACCTGGGTCGCCGCGCTGCTGGTGATCGCGATCGTCGTGTTCGGCCTCGCGCGCAGCGCCCGCGAACACAGCGGACCCGAGCGACTCGAAATACGCAACCTCAATCGTCGTTACGAGCATCTCGCCGATGCCGTGCGCGACGAGATCCTCGACGAGGCGCAGCGCAAGGCGCGCGACAAGACCCGCAAGCAGGAGGCGAAGGCGCGCGACAAGCTCGCCCGGAAAGGTCAGGCGCCGGACAAGCCGCGCGTCTACGTGCTGCATTTTCACGGCGACCTGCAGGCGTCGGCCGTCGATTCGCTGCGCGAGGAGATCAGCGCGGTGCTGCAGGTCGCGCGCGCCGGTCGCGACGAGGTGCTGCTGCGGCTCGACAGCGAAGGCGGCATGGTGCACGGCTATGGCCTCGCCGCCTCGCAGCTCGCGCGCCTGCGCGCGGCCGGCATTGCGCTGACGGTCGCCGTCGACAAGGTCGCCGCCAGCGGCGGTTATCTGATGGCCTGCGTCGCCGAGCGCGTGCTGGCGGCGCCGTTCGCGATCGTCGGCTCGATCGGCGTCGTCGCGCAGCTGCCGAATTTCCATCGCCTGCTGCAGCGCCTCGATGTCGACTACGAGTTGCATACCGCGGGCGATTACAAGCGCACGCTGACGTTGTTCGGCGAGAACACCGAAGCGGGCCGCGAGAAATTCCGCGTCGAGCTCGAAGAAACCCACACACTGTTCAAGCGCTTCGTCAGCGAATACCGCCCGCAGCTCGACATCGAACGCGTCGCGACCGGTGAGCACTGGTTCGGCACGCAGGCACTGGAACTCAAGCTCGTCGATCGCCTGCAGACCAGCGACGATTACCTGCTCGAACGACTCAAGGATGCCGAGCTGTTCGGACTCAGCTTCCGTCGCCGCCAGCGTCTCGTGCAGCGTTTGTCCGAAAGCCTGACCAAACTCGGCATCGGCCTGCGCCGCAGCGTCGAAGAAGCCGCCCTGCCGCGCTGGCATTGACGCCATGCGGCCATCGCTCAAGGAGAGATCATGAAACTGTCCAGCCGCAGCCTGTCGCCGAGTGGTCGCATTGCCGGCCGCTGCGCATTCGCCGTGCAGGCGCCGTTCGGCCACATCCGCCTCAGCAGCAACCGCAATCCGCAACTGGCGTGGAGCGGCGCCCCCGCCGCGACGCGCAGTTATGCGCTGACGATGATCGACGCCGACGCACCGACGCGCCCGGACGACGTCAATCGCGAAGGCCGCATCGTGCCGGCGAACCTGCCGCGCGCCGGGTTCGTGCACTGGCTGCTCGCCGACATTCCGGCGTCGGTCACGGAGATCGCCGAAGCGGCGTGTTCGGCGCAGGTCAGCGCGCACGGCAAAGCCGCGCCGGCCGGTCCCGACGGCAGCGTGCAGGGCGTCAACGACTACACCGGCTGGTTCA
>DASSVA010000314.1:0-7151 GCA_035706385.1 Solimonas sp.
CTGAGACCGGCACCGACCGCGACCTGGAACTTGCCGGCCTTGCCGACCGGGAACACCAGCATGCTCTTGTTGTTCGCGCCGAGCTTCCAGCTGCCGGCGACCGCCTTGCCGGCGGCGTCGCTGACGTGGATGTTCTGGTTGGCGCTCGCGGCGCTCGCGAACGGCGCATTGCCCATCACGACGATCGCGCGTTCGAAAGCCGCGGAGCCGGCGTAGATCACGTGCAGGCCGTTGCCGGCCGATTCCCACCACGGTCCGGTCTTGCCGGCCTTGGCGACGGGTTTTTTCTGCGGCGCCGGCTTGGGTGCCGGCTTGGCGGGCGCGGGCTTGCTCGCCGGTTTCGGCGCAGGCGCGGGCTGGGCCGGCGCAACCGGTTCCGGCGCCGGCGCTGCTTCGGGCGCGGCAGCGGTCGTGGTCTGCGCGTCGGCGTTCGCGGCGCCGTCGTCTTCACCGGGCGAGGTGGTATCGACCAGCGCGCGCTGGTCGGCGTCGCTGCCTTCGTCGGACGCGGCCATCGCATCGTCGGTCGCCACGGCGGGGCCGCTCGGCGTCGTCGCACCGGCGTCGGCGGCGGCGCTGCCGGGCGTCGCTTCGGTCGCCGCCGCGACTTCGCCCGGCGCCTGGAGCTTGCCGCTGAAGACCGAATCAGCCGGCACCAGACCTCTGAGCTTGACGTCGGGTTTGTGGTGCGGCAGCAGGACTTCCAGTCCGACATAGGTAACGACGCCGACAACGATGGCGACCGCGGCGATCTTCCAGCCCTTCGTCATGATGACCCCAACCGATTCGATGAATGTTTGTCTGAAGATGTTTCGCGGACGGATTGCTGCGTTTGCCTGCGCCGTCCACGTCCCGCGTACGGCGCTGGCCGTTCGCTGATCCGGTCGCTCCTCGCGGTCCGCATATTCGGACCCGGCCGGCCATGGGCGCCCAACTATCCGTCGCGGCCACGCGGGCGTCAATGGCGTCGGCGTCGCAGTGCCGTGGTGGCAGCGCGCTGTCGGGATCGTCCGGGCGCCGCCATAATCGCCGTCCCACTTTTTGTCTGACGCGCCGGAAGCACGATGAACGACCGTTATCTCGAATTCACCAACTCCTCGTTCGGCAAGACGCTTGCCGGCATGATCGGCCTGCCGACGCCGCCGCGTCTGCGCCGCGCCGACGGGCCGTGGGCGATGCAGCCGCTGGACGGCAAGTACGTGCTGGTCGGCGCGACGACCGGCGCGACGCTGAGCGCGCCGCTGCTGCGCGCGCTCGCCGGCGCCGGTGCCGGCCTGCGCATCGTCAGCGAGCACAGCGCGCTGGCGCCGCTGAAGACCGCGGCGGCCGCGCTGAAGCTGAACCTGCACGGCAATCCGGGCGCGGAAGCGGGCGAGCCGCGTAATCACGCGCTGCTGTTCGACGCTTCGGGCCTCGGCAATCCGGCGCAGCTGCGTGAGCTGTACGACTTCATGCAGCCGCTGGTCCGCAATATCGCCGGCAACGGCCGCGTGCTGATCGTCTCGCGCGCGCCCGAATCGCTGACCGAGGTCAACGCCAAGACCGCCGCGACCGCGCTGCGCGGCTTCATCCGCGCGCTCGGCAAGGAGATCGGCAAGAACGGCACGACGGCGAACCTGATCGAAGTGCCGGCCGGTGCCGACGACGCGCTCGACGCGCCGCTGCGCTTCTTCCTGACCGAACATTCGGCATTCGTCAGCGGCCAGGTGCTCGCGCTGCGCGAGCCGGCGACCGCGAACGTCGCGCTGCCGGGCAGCCTCGAAGGCAAGATCGCGCTGGTCACCGGCGCGGCGCGCGGCATCGGTGCGTCGATCGCGCAGACGCTGGCGCGCGAAGGCGCCAAGGTCGTCGGCATGGATCATCCGTCGGCCGAAGGCGGGCTCGCCGAGACGATGGCGAAGATCGGCGGCGTGGGCCTTGCGATCGACGTCACCGCGCCGGACGCGGCGAGCCGCATCGCCGCGGAAGTCGGCAAGGACTTCGGCGGGCTCGACATCGTCGTCCACAACGCCGGCATCACGCGCGACAAGATGCTGCGCAACATGCCGCCGCATTTCTGGGACATGGTGCTGAACATCAATCTCAACGCGATCCTCGCGATCAACGAGGGCCTGCTGAAGAACGGCCTCAACGACGGTGCGCGCGTGGTCTGCATTTCGTCGATCGGCGGCATCGGCGGCAACGCCGGCCAGACCAATTACGCGTCGACCAAGGCCGGCGTGATCGGCTACGTCGACGCGATGGCCTCGACGTTCGCCAAGCGCGGCGGCGCGATCAACGCGGTCGCGCCGGGCTTCATCGAGACGGCGATGACCGCGGCGATGCCGTTCGGCCCGCGCGAAGTCGGCCGTCGCCTGAGCTCGCTGTCGCAGGGCGGCCAGCCGCAGGACATCGCCGAGGCGGTGACGTTCTTCGCGTCGCCGGCGGCGAACGCGATCAACGGCCGCACGCTGCGCGTCTGCGGCCAGAACTTCTTCGGCATGTAAGGCAAAAAGATCAACCGCAGATGACGCAGATTTCACAGATTCGCCGGCGCAGCCTTGCTGTTTAATCTGCGTCATCTGCGGTTTGATGCTTTTTCGCGCCTCGCAGCGCTCGGGTATGATTCGCATCCCTGCAGGTCCGCGACGGTAACCGCATTACCTGGGCGGATCGTTGAATCGCGAGAGTGTTTTTGAAGTCCTCCGAATACCAGCTTGAGCGGGTCGCGGAAGCGAAGCTGCCGACGCCGTTCGCCGAATTCCGCATCACTGTGTTTCGCGCCCGCGACGGCAAGGAGCACGTCGTCATCGCCCTCGGCGATCTCGCCGGCGCGCCGCCGCTGATTCGCGTGCATTCCGAGTGCCTGACCGGCGACGCGCTGTTTTCGCTGCGCTGCGACTGCGGCGCGCAGCTCAATGCGGCCTTGCAGAAGATCGCCGGTGAAGGCCGCGGCGCGATCCTGTACCTGCGCCAGGAAGGCCGCGGCATCGGCCTCGGCAACAAGATCCGCGCGTACGAATTGCAGGATCGCGGCGCCGACACCGTCGAAGCGAATCACCAGCTCGGCTTTCCGGCCGACGCGCGCGAATACGATCTGGCGATCGAGATGCTGCATCAGCTCGGCCTGTGCAAGATCCGCCTGATGACCAACAACCCGCGCAAGCTCGACGCGCTGAAAAAGGTCGGCATCGAAATCACCGAGCGCGTGCCGCTGGAAAGCGGCCGCAATCCGTACAACGAGAAATACCTCGATGCGAAGGCGGCGAAGCTCGGGCACCTGTTCACGCCGCACTGAACACCCAACGTCGTCATGTACGCTGCCGCCCGCTCGCTGCTGTTCAGACTCGACGCCGAACGCGCTCATGAGCTCACGCTGGACGCGTTCCGGCGGTTTCCGAAACTCGCGACGCTGCCGTTCGCCGGTGCTGCGGTCGACGATCCGGTCGAACGGCTCGGTCTGCGTTTCGCCAATCGCGTCGGTCTGGCGGCCGGCCTCGACAAGAACGGCGAATGCCTCGATGCCTGGGCGCGACTCGGCTTCGGTTTCGTCGAAGTCGGCACCGTCACGCCGCGTCCGCAGCCGGGCAACCCGAAGCCGCGCATGTTCCGCCTGCCGACGCACGGCGCGATCATCAACCGGCTCGGCTTCAACAACAAAGGCGTCGACCATCTGCTCGCGCGCGTCGCCGAAAGCGATTACCGCGGCGTGCTCGGCATCAACATCGGCAAGAACTTCGACACGCCGATCGAGCGCGCCGCCGACGATTACCTGATCGGCCTGCGCAAGGTCTGGCGCGCGGCGAGCTACGTGACGGTCAACATTTCGTCGCCGAACACGAAGAACCTGCGCGAGCTGCAGGGCGAGGATCCGTTGCGCGAGCTGTTGCGCCGGCTGCGGAGCGAGGCCGACGCGCTCGCGCAGCAGCACGGCAAGCGCACGCCGATGCTGGTGAAGATCGCGCCGGATGTCGACGACGCGCAACTCGACGCGATCGCCCGCGTCGCACGCGAAACCGGCGTCGACGGATTGATCGCGACCAACACGACGGTCGCCCGGCCCGGGCTCGATCGCGAACCGCTGGCACGCGAAACCGGCGGCCTGTCCGGCGCACCGCTCGCCGCACAGGCCGAACGCACGCTGGCCGCGCTGCGCCGCCGGGTCGGCGACGATTTCGTGCTGGTCGGCGTCGGCGGCATCGGCGACGCGGCGGCAGCGTGCGCGCGTCGCGCGGCGGGGGCGGATCTGCTGCAGGTCTACACCGGTTTCATCTATCGCGGCCCGGCGCTGGTCGGCGAATGCGCGGCGGCGCTGCGCACGGCCGACCGGTCGGCTTAGGTCGATATTGCGGTTGCCGCTGCTCCGTCGACACTATAGAGTCGGCGCACGCAAAAATAAGCGGACCGTCGTGATCCGGCGGGATCGGGGACGCTCGCCGCAGATGGCGGGCAGGACGTGTTCAACAAGGGAGTTGGGATCATGCACTTGAAGCAGAGCTTGGCGGGCGGTGCGGCCTGCGTACTGGCCGGCGCGACGATGTTGTGGGCGGGCGCGGCTGCGGCCGTCAACAGCGACGGCTACGACATTCCGTACATCGGCGCCGGCTACAACTACGAGATTCCGGACCCGGCGCGCGATTCGGGCGAGGGCCAGGGCGCGCAGTTCCAGTTCGGCATGCCGCTCGCCCGTTACGGCTACGAGCACTGGGCCGCGGAAGCGACGCTGCACATGCTGTCGCGCGATCGCGACATCGACGGCAAGAACGACTACCAGACCGGCCTGCTGTTCGATCTCGTCTACGATTTCGGCAACCAGAGCTTCGGCAACTTCGGCGGCAACTACCAGTTCAAGCCGTTCCTGCTCGGCGGCCTCGGCGTCGTCCAGAACGACGTGCGCGGTGATCGCACCGAGCACTTCGGCGTCGATCTCGGCGGCGGCGTGCTGCTGCCGCTCGGCCGTCTCGGCTGGAAGGGCCTCGCGGCGCGCATCGAAGCGCGCGCGCTCGGTCAGGTCGACAGCGAAAGCACCGACCACGACTTCGTTGTCGATTACCGCTTCACCGCCGGCCTGCAGCTGCCGCTGTTCTTCCTGTTCAACACCAGCGCACCGGCCGTCGCGCCGGCGCAGGATTGCGAACTCGCGGTCGTCGATCCGGTCACCGGCCGCAGCGACTGCGGCGTCGATTCCGATCGCGACGGCGTCGTCGACAGCAAGGATCTGTGCCCCGGCACGGCCGCCGGCACCGCCGTCGACGGCAGCGGCTGCGCGATCAGCGGTGCCGCGCATCCGGGTGACGAGGACAGCGACGGCGTGCCGAACGAAGTCGATCGCTGCCCCGGCACGCGCAGCGGCCTGCAGGTCGATGCCAGCGGCTGCATGATCTCGCAGTCGCTGCAGCTCGCCGGCGTGCAGTTCAACAACAACACGGCGGTGCTGACCGACGACGCGCGCAAGGTGCTCGATGAAGTCACCAGCACGCTGCAGAGCCAGCCGAACGTCGCCGTGCAGATCGCCGGCAACACCGACAACGTCGGCAACAAGGCGTACAACCTGATGCTGTCGCAGCAGCGCGCCGAAGCGGTTCGCCAGTATCTGGTCGCGCACGGCATCGACGCCGGCCGCCTGGTCGCGACCGGTTTCGGTGACTTTCATCCGGTCGCGTCGAACGACACCGAAGAAGGCCGCGCGAAGAACCGTCGCGTCGACTTCAAGCTGATCGTCCAGTAAAGCGGATCGTGAAAATGCGGCGCGGCCATCGCAAGATGGCCGCGCTTTTTTTTCGATCGGTGCCGGCGGTTTCGCGCATCGATCGACGGTGTTAGCGTGTCGCCCCGATGTCGAACCCCGAACCCCTGCTTCCCGGTACCGAAGTGCCGTCGCCATGCACCGGCGTCTGCCGCATCGGCGCTCGCGGTCATTGCGTCGGCTGCGGTCGCGACCTGAACGAGATCGCGGTGTGGGGCGGGGCGCGTGACGCCGAGCGACGCGACATCCGGGCGCGCGCGGCGGCGCGCCTGCAGCAGTTTGCCGATGACGAGGATGTGCGATGAGCGAACGCCCGACGCTGGACGACTTTGGCTATTTCCACGAGCTGCCGACGCGCTGGTCGGACTGCGACATGCTCGGCCACATCAACAACGCGCGTTATTTCACGTTCGACGAATCGGCGCGGCTCGCGTATTTCGACGAACTGATCGGCGGCAGCGGCGAGTTCTGGAAGCGCAGCGGCTTCATCCTCGCGCGCATCGAATGCGATTTTCTTTCACAGGTCCATCACCCGGCACATGTGAAATTCGGTTTCCGCGTGCGCCGCATCGGCCGCAGCAGCATGAACACCGAAGGCGGCATGTTCGTCGACGGCAAGCTTGCGGCGGTCACGCGCGGCGTGCTGGTGTGGTTCGACTACCCGAACAGCCGCTCGATGCCGGTGCCCGATTCGGCGCGCGCGTTCATTCGCGCACGCGAGAAAGTGGCGCCCGACGAAAGCGCCTGAGCGCTGTCAGAGCCCGAGGATTGCCAGCTCGCGCGCCGGCGGCGACTCGTCCCACAGCAGATCGAAGCGACGCCGCAGGCGCCGCGCATCGAGCGGTGCATGCGCACACCACTGCGCGTCGAGATCGTCGTGGTGGCGTCTGTAGATCAACGCCTGTTCGTCGGCGACCGCGAATTCCTCGACGAGGCCGCGACGCGCCTCGTTCAGTTCACGGATCGCGATGCGGCTCGGCAACTGCCGGGCGAGTTCGACGAGCCGGTGGCCGCGCTGCGCCGCGCGCTGCGGCCGGTTGAGCAGGATGCGCAGCTCGGCGTGCTGCGAGCGCAGCGCGAACACGCGCAATGATTCGACGACGTCGGGGTCGTTCCAGACGCGGCGATCGAGTTCCTGGCTGAGCACGCGCAGTTGCAGTCGCGCGCCGGCGATGAGTTCGAGCGTCGTTTCGAGATAGGCGCCCAGGCCGCTGAGCAGCGTGACCGGCCCCGCGGGCGATCCGGCCGGTTCGTCAGGCGATGCGGTGAAATCGATCATGTCGCCAGTCTGGGGCCGGCAACTGAACCGCCGCCGTGTGCTCAGACCGCCTTGGCCTGTTGCAGCGCATTGCCGGTGTAGCTGCCCGGCGTCATCTGCAGCAGGCGCTGTTTTTCCGCATCCGGCAGATCGAGGCCGGACACGAAA
>DASSVA010000315.1:0-10983 GCA_035706385.1 Solimonas sp.
GCGCGCGCGATCGTCGATGCCGTCGAACACGACCGTGCCGAAGTGCTGGTCGGTGCCGAAGTGCACGGCATCCGCCTGCTGTCGCGCTTCATGCCCGGCGTCATGCGTCGCCTGGCGCGCGTGCAACTGTCCTGAACCGAACCGGCCTCACTGGAGCTTTCGATGCCCGTCATTCCGATCACCACCGCGTTCGAGAAAATTTCGGCGACCGTGCAGGACGCGAGCGCACGCCGTACCTCGCGCCGGTCGGCGTCGCAGACGCAAGGCCGCCTGATTCCGCGCAAGGTGCAGTTCGACTGGTCGCAGACGCCGCTGGAATGGATACCCGGTCAGCCGTTCGCCAGTCACTTCATCAACGAGATCAATCTGCTGTTGCCGGCCGGCGAGTTCTGGTTCTGCAAGCTCTACAACAAGGCGCTGCCGCTGGTCACCGACGCCAAGCTGCGCGAGGACGTGCAGATGTTCGTGCGCCAGGAAGCGATGCACGCGCGCGCGCACGGCGGCGCGATCGTCGAATACCTGCACGCGCACGGCATCGAGACGCAAAGCAACACGCAACAGGAAGACTGGCTGTTCGAGGTGCTGCTGGCCGATGCGCCGTTCGGACGCACGCTGCCGAAATGGGCGGAGCGGCGCTGGCTGGTGTTCCGGCTCGGCATCATCGCCGCGGTCGAACACATGACCTGCGTGCTCGGCAAATACGTGCTCGAAAACAAGAGCTGGGATGCGCTGGGCGCCGATCCGGTGCTGCTCG
Organism: Solimonas sp.; assembly: GCA_035706385.1. GTDB lineage: Bacteria > Pseudomonadota > Gammaproteobacteria > Nevskiales > Nevskiaceae > Solimonas. The sequence continues at coordinate 755 of DASSVA010000315.1, forward strand.
ACCTGCTGCGCTGGCACGGTGCCGAGGAAGTCGAACATCGCAGCGTCGCGTTCGATCTGTATCGCCATCTCGGCGGGCGTTACCCGTCGCGCTATTACCTCGCGAGCATCGCGATGCCGGTGGTCTACGGGCTCTGGGTGCACGGTGCCGCGCACCTGATGAAGCAGGATCCGCGGTTCGCCGCGAAGCGGCCGAGCGTGCTGCGTCCGTGGATCTGGCGCGAGTGGCAACGCACGGCCAGCGCCGGACACCTGCCGTCGCCGTGGTGGCTGATCAGGCGCGAACTGCCGTTCTTCAGTCCGTGGTACGACCCGGTGCGTGAAGCGTCGACCGAAGCGGCGCTGGCGTATCTGGATGCGTCGCCGGCGGCGGCGCGCGCGGCCGCCGCCTGATCTCTGCGCTATTTGTAGAACCGGCGCGGTGAAAACACCGCGTCGGGAATCGCGTCGTCGATCCGCTGATCGCGAATCTCGATCAGCGTGCGGCTGCCGTCGCGCAGATCGCTGAGCGTCGCGCGCCGTGCCTGCCAGCGACCTTCGTTCTGCTGCACTGTCGCGCGATCCAGCGTCAGGACTTTCCACGGTACGCCGCCGTACAGTCTGGCGACGAGCGGCAGACACCAGGCGTCGTCGATCACCAGGTCGATGCGGTCGTAGAGGATGTCCGGATCGTCGGGCGGCAGATAGCGCCAGCGCTCGGCCGCATGGCCGTCGCTGACGGTGTCGCCGAGGCGCTGCAGCCGTCCGCCGCGCAGGCCGCTGGTCAGCAGCTTGAGATCGAAGACCGACAGGTTGCTGCCGAACAGCGAAGCCGCCGCCGTGGCGCCGTTGACGCGGCGCACTTTGCCGAGCGCCGGCAGGTAAACGTAGATCCCGTCGGCGTGCGATTCGCCGATGAACAGATAGGCGGCGCCGGCCAGATCCGCCGGCGCCGACAGGCGCATCGCCGCATCGAAGCCGCTGTCGCCGCTGCGTCGGCGCCAGTACCAGCGCAGCGCCATCGGCCGCGTGTCCGGGTCGGCGCCGCGGCGCGTCAGGATCAGATCCTGCGCCAGCGTGTGTTGCGGCAGGTTGGCCGCCATGCAGGCGCGGAGTTCGGCTTCGCTGCGCGCCGCCGCCGCGCCGCTGCCGAACAGCGAGGCCGCCAACAGCAGGCGCGTCAGGATCACCGCACGCGCTCAGGCCCAGGCAAAGACGCGCATCAGATGCGAAACGGCTTCGGCGGCGCCGGTACCGTGCTTGGCCAGATGCTCCATCACCAGCACCTGCATTTCGCCGACGAGGAAACCGAGGGCGGCACCGACCGCGATCAGGATCCATTCGTCCTGTTCGAAGGCCGGATGCAGCAGGCCCTCGAATTCCTCGACGGTGAGCGTCTGCATCTTGCCGGCCAGCAGATTCTCGAGATCCATCGCATCGCCGGCATATTTTTCGACGTGCTTCAGCGTGGTCGGCAGGCGCTTCATGATTTCCTGTGCGACCAGATGCTTCATGCCCTGATAGCGGCTGCTGCCGACCGCGAACACCACGAACGGTTTCACCACGCCGGCCTGTTCGTCGACGACGCGCTGCACCTGCTTCTGCACCATGCTGAACAGACGGTCGGACAGCGGGCCGCGCAGCACCGCGTCGAGAATCGCGCGCGGCGTGACGATCTCGCGGGCGATCAGGCGGCCGTATTCGGCGGACACTTCCTGGCGGCGCTTCAGGAACAGGCCCTGCCATTCGAACAGGCCCAGATAGCGCGTCGGGTGCTTGGGATTGAACACCATCTTCAGCGCCAGCCAGTCGGTGAACCAGCCGGTGAACAGACCGAATATCGGCATCACCCAGGGATTGTGCGTGAACGCCCAGGTGACGGCCTGCACGCAGCCGATCGCGAAGCCGAAGAACAGGCCGGAGTTGCGGATGAAGCGGAACTCGCCGTGGCCGGCTTCGAGGAAGATGCGATTCAGCAGCGGCTTGTCGCGCAGCAGGTTGGTGACGACCATGTCCTTGAGGTCGAACACCGAGCCGATGTTCGACTTGATGTCGATCATGATCTGCTTGACGATGTTCGGCGCCTCGTCCTGGATGCGATGAATGATCATCTGCTTCACCGTCTCCGGCGCGGCTTCCCAGAGTCCCGGCGCGTAATGCGAGGCGACTTCGCGGGTGATGTCCTCGACGGCTTCCAGCAAGGGCTTTTCGATCTCGGCGGCGATGCGGTCGGGATCGAGCTTGTTGAACACGTCCTCGGGACGGATCAGCTTGCTGGTCATCGTGTCGCAGGCGATCGACGCCATCACCGCCGCCTTGCGCGGCACGATGCCTTGCCAGCCGAACACGCGGGCGCCCATCAGCTTGGCTTTCAGGCCGACGAATTCGATCGGCTGGAACATCATGCGGATCGCGACGATCTTGGTCGCGTAGCCGATGATGGCGGCGACGAACGGCATCGACGCATACAGCATCCAGTTCTCGCGAACGTCGATGACGACTTCGTGCATGTTGAGCATCTTCAACTCCCCCTGCTATTGACTGAACGCGGCGCTCATTCCGCCGTCGTCCGGTTCGATCTGGCACATGTTCCAGATCACCATGCCCAGGTCCGACATCCGCAGCGTGCGTCGCACGATGCGCGCACGTTCGCCGTTCTTCTCGATGCGCGCGATGGCCTTGCGCACACCGTCGTCGGTTTCCAGCATTTCGTACTGCGTGCGTTGCGCGTCGTTCTCCGGCGCGGTCTCGGTCAGCCCCCAGGCGGCGAGATGGCGCACGTAGGCCGGCGTCAGTTCCGGGCACAGCACGCCGGCATTGCGGCCGACGCTGCTGACATATTCGAGGATGGGGAAAGTGGCGAGGCCGATGCGCGGGCCTGCCATCACGTGCAGCAGCGGATAGCCGGAGCCGTCCGACAGCGCGGCGAGGATGCGCGCTTCATCGGGCACCAGGCTGCGCAGGATTGCGATGCAGGATTCTTCCAGCGACTGTTCATGACTGTGTTCGTTGGCGGCGGTCAGCAGATCGCGCAGCATCGCCGCCGGTGAAGCCGCGCCTTGCGCGTGCTGCGGCGTATGCACCGACACCGCGACGACGGACACCGACGGCGACGATTCCAGCCGGTCGAGCCGCTGTTTGAGCTCGCCGAGCACGAGCTGTTCCGCGCGGTCGATCTGCTCCTGCACGAAGCTGCCGCCGGGCAAGCGCTGCAGCAGCCGTGCGGCCAGCGTGTCGTGGCGCTCGCGTGCGGCGACGCCTTGCCGTTTGCTCTGTTTTGCCAATGCGATCTCCTTCGCGGTTCAGGTTCCGCTCTTGTTTCTGGCGGTATCCGTGTCGTCGCGCTGCTGCAGGCGCAGGCTGTTCAGGCGCAGGCGCAGATCGGCATTGCTGATGATGACCGGGACCGGCGTCTGCGGCCAGTGCACGTCGAGGCCGAAACGCGCGAGGATCGGCGTTTCGATCTCGCGCACCGCCAGCAGCCGCGTGTGCAGCGTGGTGTCGACCGGCGCCGACACCGTCTGGTTGAAATGGACGCCGAGCGGACCGCGATAGACCAGATGCAGGTTCGCCCGCACCGGCACCGTCAGCGCGATCGGCTGTTCGAAACGCAGCGGGATCTGCGCGGTGAACGCGACGTTGCGCAGCCGTTTGACCTTCTGGTAGTTGAAGTCGGTGACGCCGTGGATCGTCGCCATCGTGTCGACCGGAATCGCGCCGCGATAGCGGATCGTGAACGACACCGGCACCACGGTATCGAAGCTGGCCTCGGCATCGTAATGGCCGGACAGCGGCAGGTTCAGCACCTGCTTGAACGGCACTTCGGCGTCGATGTAGCCGTTGAGCTTGATCTTGACCTTGTTGCGCGCGACGGCAGTGGCGGGCGTGGTCGGTGGAAAGCGCACCATGCCCGGCTGGTCGCTGAGCGTCAGGCCGAGGATCAGATGCGCGAACAGCCAGAAGCCCAGCCAGCCGCCGGCGGCGATCAGCAATCCCGCGCCCGCGACGATCGCCAGCCCGCGACGCATCACGGCGCGCCGCCGGTCGCCGCGTCGCCGTCGGCGGTCTGCAGCTTGAGCGTGCGCAGCGGCAGCCGCAGATCGGCGTCGGTGATGACGACCGCGGCGGGCTCCGGAATCGTCACGTCCGCCTGCAGCGCCGACTTCACCGGCACGCTCATCCGGCTCTTGATCGGGATCGTCGCGCGGATGTCGGCGCGCAGCGGCACGTCCAGCGCCTGCTTCAGGCGTACGTCGACCGGTGCGGTGAACCGGAGATGGACGTTCTGGTCGACCGGGATGTTGAGGCTGATCGGCACCGTCGCCTTGACCGGAATCCTGCCGCGGATCGGCAGGTCGTGCGTGTCGCCGAGCAGGTCGGCCTTGATCACGGTGTCGACGTCGAGCACCTGGTCGATGACGATCTTGTCGCGCACCGGCACCGTCATCTTGATCGGGATGTCGTTGTCGAAACTCGCCTGCACGTGCAGCGTGTCGGTCAGCGGAATCCGGATGCGCTGGTCGATCGGCACCGTGGTGGTGATCGCATCGTCGATCTCGATTTCCAGGTTGTTGAGCACGTCGGCGCTGATGCGCACCGGCTCCGGCACTTTGACCAGCGCCGGCTGATCGTGCAGCGCCAGATGGGCGTCGACGTTGCGGAACACCCACCAGCCGACCAGCATGCCGCCAAGCACGGCGCCGAGCAGTATCAGCAATCCCGCGGCCAGCCATTTCCTGTTCATCGGTCGCCTTCGTTGCGGTTCAGAAATGCACGCCGACGGCGACTGCGAAGAAGTCGCGGTCGTGCAGCGTGTTGCGATCGCCGCCGCCGAACAGGAAGCTCTGTGTCAGGCTGGCCTCGAACGCGCCGTAGTTGAAATGCACGTCGATCACGCCGAGCTTGCGGCCTTCGAGAAAGTTCTCGCCGAGTCCGGGCGAGACGCCGGCGACATCGTGCGTGAACACCAGGAACGGCCGCACGTCGAGGCCGTCGATCAGCACGTTCTGATAATGCAGCATCGCCCCGAGGCGATAGCCCCATGCGAACGAAGTGACGTAGCCCTTGCGGTTGGTGATCGGGTTGATGTGCAGGGCGTTGCCGGTGTCGGCGGCGCCGGGACCGGCGTGGGTATCGGTACCCGGCCCTTCGAACTGCAACCGCGACAGCGGCGGCAGGTCCGGCAACCAGATGCCGGTCAATTCCAGCAGCAATGCGCTGTCGGCCGTGCCGAGAAAGTGGCGGTTGCCGAAGATGCGTGTCAGCCCCAGCGAGCTTTGCATCACCTTCATCCGCTCATAGCCGCGGATATAAGAGCCGGGCGTGATCTCGCCCGGCGTGCCGCCGCGATAGGCGGTGACGAAGTCCGGGATCGCGGTGCGCGCACCCGGCACCGTCGTGCCGAGCACGTTCGGCGCCGTGAGCAGCGCCTGCAGCGCATCGACCACGCCCGGCAGGTTGCCGGTGGCGCCGGCCGCGACCGATAGCGCGTTGTTCGGATTCTGGATCGCCGACAGCAGGCCGGGCAGGGTGTCGGCGGTGCCGAACAGCGGAATGTCCTGGCGCGGCAGCGCCGGTTGCAGCGCCGCGAACAGCACGTCTTCGAGGTCGACCTGCACCGGCTGATTCGGCCGGTAGGCGAGTTCGCCGCGCACCGCGAGGCCGTCGATCACGGTGCTGAAGCTGGCGCCGAACAGGTGGATGTTCTCGGGGTAATCGAGGAAGTAGCGCGCGGTGTCGAGCGGCACGGCTTCGCGCAGATGCGTGCCCGGTACGCCGCAGGCGGCGATGAACGAGGTCAGGTCGACGGCGTCGATGCCGGACGGATTGCCTTCGCGGCGCGCGCAGCTGGCTTGTGCGGCGTAGGCGCTGGCGCTGGGAATCCGCGAATGATAGTTGGCGTAGTAGACGCCGACTTCGGCGCCGGCCAGCCAGTCCGGATGAAAGTACAGTGCCAGCCCGTACTGGCCGAGATCGTCCGGTTCGCGATTGGGCGCGCGGCGCAGCGTGTAGCTGGTCTGCGTGACCAATGCGAACACGTCGTTGGCCGGCGTGCCGATCTGTTCGGGATCGTACGGTGCCTTGGCGAACGGCGCGATGATGCCCTCGTCACGGGCGACGCCGTTGCTGGCGTTGAAAAACGAGAAGAACGAGCCGCGCGGCGGCAGTCCCACCGGCCGCCATTCGAACTGGTAGAAAGCTTCGGCGCTCAGCGCATCGATCAGCGGCGCGCGCAGCACCAGCATGCCTTGCGGTCGGTATACCTCGTCCAGATCCATGCCGGGGCGCAGCAGGTTGTTGGCGTCCGGCGGATTGATGATGTTGAGACTGCCTTGCGTGACGAAACTCGATTCGCCCCAGGTCAGCAGTTGTCGGCCGAGGCTGATGTCGACCGGCCGGTCGTAGACGTCGAAGCTGTCCTGGATGTAGGCATCGAGTATCTGCACGCCGTAGCCGACCTGCCGCAGCACCACGTCGTCGCGCTTGCTGCGTACGGCCTGACCGGGCTGCGGTCCCGGTGCGACGATCTGGTTGGGATGGTTCTCCTTCAGCGTCGCGTTGGTGAAGTCGTAGAACGCGAGCGCACCGAACTCCACTTTCAGGTCGTCGCGCTGGGCTTTGACATGCGTCGTCCATTTCAGCGGCGCGGCGATCAGGTCGCCCTTGTCGTAGTTCAGATCGCCTTCGTCGTAGACCGAATTGCGCGCGCCCGGCGCGGCCAGATAGCGGTCATTGCCGGCGCGGTTGCCGGGACTCGCCGAGAGGCAGTCGTCGCTGGCGCACAGTTGCGGATCGAGATTGGATTTGCCGATCAGCGACGGGTCCGGTGCTTCCTCGCGCCAGGCGGCGCCGAATGTCACACGATTGTCCCAGGCCAGATCCCAGCCGCCATATCCATAGTCGAGCGCCGCGGCCGGCGTCGCCGCCAGCAACAGCGCCAGCGCCGGACCGCCACTACGAACGCGGCGCATGAGGCGCTTCCGGATCGCCGGTTTCGTTGTTGCGCCGGCGCGTGCGCCAGAACTGGATGCGCGGCAGCGGCAGGTCTTCGACACGATCGGCGATCGACTCGGTCTGTCCGCGCAGCGTCTGCAACTGCTCCATCAATGTTTCCATGTACAGCACGATGCGAAACAGCGACAGCAGCGACTCCAGCAGCACGCGCACCGTGATCAGACCGATGACCGTGCCGATCGGCAAGGCCAGCAACAGCCAGAGCAGCCCCGCGATCAACGAGTGCGCGAACGCCTCGACGGTCAGGAAAAGATTGAGTGCGACGACGCCGAAGACGAGAAACGCGTAGATCGCCGGTGCCATGGTCGTGGTGATGATCGTCCGCAGCCGGAAATCGACCAGATTGCGCAGCACCGCGAGCGCATCGCGGTGCATCGTCTGCCAGCCGTCGTCGTCGGCTTCAGTGCCGGACGTACTGTTCATTCCCCCACGCTCCTCGTTCGCATCGGCCCGGATGGGCGTGGCCGCATTCGGGCGGCTCTTGCTTGTGTCGGCATCATAGCGGTATCGATGCCATTGTCCAATGGCATTGTTTTGCTGTGGTGCGCAAAAACGCCGGGGGCGCAGTGGATCGCGACTGCCGCAGCTTCATTCCCGCCATCGATAAATTCTTTTGCAGCAGAGCCTTGGATGGACACGGCGGGCTAGCGTGCTTGATCTTCACTGAAGATTGTTACATTTTTAACTGTAACGTTTACTGGAGACAAGATGATGGCCATGCTGCCGATCCGACGCGACCTGCATTTCCCGCTCGCAGCAGACCGGGTGAGGGACTGGAATCCGAAAGGCGAGCACGTCACGCAGTTCTTCAACACGCTGTCGTTGTTCTTTCCGGTCGGCGAGCGCTTCTTCATCCACAGCGTGCGCCAGTTCCGCGCGCGCGTACGCGATCCGCAGTTGCAGCAGGCGGTCGCCGCGTTCATAGGCCAGGAAGCGATGCACGGGCGCGAGCACGATGATTACAACCGCAAGCTGGCAGAGGCCGGCTTGCCGGTGCCGGCGTCGGAAGCGCAGGTTGCGCGTCTGCTGGAGTGGGTCAAGCGCACGCTGCCGGCGGAGTTCCAGCTGGGCGCGACGATCGCCCTCGAACATTACACGGCGATTCTTGCCGACATTCTGTTGCGCGAACCGCGCCTGATCGAAGGGGCGCCGGCCGACTACGCCGCGCTCTGGCGCTGGCACGCGCTGGAAGAGACCGAACACAAGGCCGTGGCCTACGACGTGTACCGGGAAACGGTCGGCGACGGGCCGCGTGCCTACGCGATCCGCACGGTGTCGATGCTGATCGCGACGGCGATCTTCTGGCCGCTGGTCTACGGCTATCACTACCGGATGATGAAAGCCCACGGCCAGCACCGTGATCTGCGCGGTTGGTGGCAGGTGCTCAAGTTCCAGTGGGGAACGCCGGGCTGTCTGCGTCGCAGCGTACGGCCGTGGCTGGACTACTTCGTGCCGGGCTTTCATCCGTGGGATCACGACAATCGTGAATTTCTCGCGGACATCGACAGGATCGCGCGCGACTTCGATGCCGCGCTGGCCGCATGAGCATCGCGTGCGCGGCGCGGTCGGCATCCTGAGGCTGGCGGCCGTACGCGCCGCGGCATTACCATCGCGGCGTATGAAATCCCTGAGCACACTGGCCAAGCGCAGCGGCCGCGACCGCAGCAAAGCGCTGGCTGCCGAAGCGCGGCGTGAATTCCGTGTCGACGAGCTGGCGCGTGCGGCCGGCACCACCGTCCGCAATCTGCGCGCCTATCAGGATCGCGGACTGCTGCCGCCGCCGGAACGACGCGGCCGCACCGGCTACTACACCAACGCGCATCTGGCGCGCCTGCGGCTGATCGGCGCGCTGCTCAATCGCGGCTACAGCATCGCCAATATCGGCGAACTGCTCGAAGCCTGGCACAGCGGCGGCGATCTGGGCGCGCTGCTCGGACTGGAGTCGGCGATCACTTCGCCGTGGTCGGACGAGGAACCGCAATACGTCAGCCTGCCGCAGCTGATGAAGGACTTCGGCCGCCAGCTGACGCCCAGCTCGCTGGCGCGCGTGATCTCGCTCGGCATCATCGAGCTCGACGGCACGCGCGTGCGGATCCCGAGCATGCGGATGCTGTTCGCCGCGCGCGAGCTGAACGAAGCCGGCATTCCGCTCGACGAGATGCTCAACATCGTGCGGATGCTGCGCGGCAACGTCGAACGCGTCGCCAACGAAATGGTGCTGCTGATCGTCAAGCACGTGTTCGATCCGCTCGGCGACGGGCTGCCGCCGGCCAAGGACGTACCGCGCCTCGCTGAATTGATCTGGCGTCTGCGGCCGCTGGTCAACATGGCGGTCAGCGCCGAAGTCGCGCGCGCGATGGGCGGTGCCGCGAACCGTCATCTCGGCGATCGCCTCTCCTACGTGCTCGATCACCTGCACGAACAGGAGCCGCCGTCCGCGAAGCCGGTTGCGGCGGTGAAGAAGCGCGTCGCCAAATCCACGCGCCGGCGCGCGTAGCGCGGCAGGATCCGCAGCGGACGCGTGACGCGATGAGAATCGGCATCGACCTCGGCGGCACGAAGATCGAAGGCGTCGCGATGGGCGAGAATTCGCGCATCGTCGCGCGGCAACGGATCGCGACGCCCGCCGGCGATTATCCGGCGACGATCGACGCGGTCTGCGGGCTGGTGCGCCGGCTCGAAGCGGCGGTGTCGGCCGGCGGACTGCCGGTCGGCGTCGGTTCGCCGGGCGCGATCGTCAAGGCCAGCGGCCTGATCAAGAACAGCAGCTCGGTCTGCCTCAACGGCAAGCCGCTGCTGGCCGATCTCGAACAGCGGCTCGGCGCGCGCGTGCGCGTCGCCAACGACGCCGATTGTCTCGCGCTGTCCGAGGCGCACGACGGCGCGGCGGCCGGCGCGGACACTGTGTTCGCCGCGATTCTCGGCACCGGCGTCGGCGGCGGCATCGTCGTGCGCGGCGAGCTGCTGAACGGCGCCAACGGCATTGCCGGCGAATGGGGACACAATCCGCTGCCGTGGCCGCAGCCCGGCGAACTGCCGGGGCCGGCCTGTTACTGCGGGCGGCACGGCTGCATCGAGACCTGGATTTCCGGTACTGGCCTGGCCGCCGATCACGGGCGTTTGCACGGCGAAACGCTGCGCGGCGAGCGCATCGTGTTCGCCGCCGAAGACGGCGATCCGGCGGCGCGCGCGACGCTGCAGCGCTACGAACACCGGCTGGCGCGCTCGCTCGCGCAC
>DASSVA010000316.1:0-3964 GCA_035706385.1 Solimonas sp.
GCTGGTGTTCCTGCAGAACATCACCGGATACATGGTCGGCCGCGCATACGAGGAGGCAGGCATCACCAAGGACGGCGCCAAGATGATCATGGCGCAGGCCTGCTCCCATGTGCCCAAGTTCACCGTGATGTGCCACGGCTCGTTCGGTGCCGGCAACTACGGCATGAGCGGCCGCGCATTCGACTCGCGCTTCCTGTTCAGCTGGCCGCAGTCGCAGATCAGCGTGATGGGCGCCGAGCAGGCGGCGAACACGCTCGCCGACGTCAAGATCCGCCAGCTCGCCAAACAGGGCAAGCAGCTCTCGCAGGCCGACATCGACGCGATCCGCGATCCGGTGCTCGGCGAGTTCAAACGCAAGCAGAGCGCGTACTGGTCGACCTCCGAAATCTGGGACGACGGAATTCTCGATCCGGTCGACACGCGCAACGCGCTCGGCATGTCGATCTCGGCGGCGCTGAACGCGCCGATCGGCGATCCGCGTTACGGGGTGTTCCGGATGTAGACACACGCCGGACGTTGCGCCGCTTCAGCGCGCGTCAACCTTGCCCGGTTCAGGCTGGGCGCCGTTTCGACGCCGCCCGCGTCGACCGACGGCACCGGGAGCCAAACGCATGAACCTGATCCTTGGCCTGCTGATTTTCCTGCTCGGCCTCGCGCTCGCCGGCGGCGGGCTGTGGCTCGTCGTGCTCGGCGGCAGCTGGTATTACGCGCTCGCGGGACTCGCGTTGATGGTGTCCGGCGTGCTGCTGGCGATGCGGCACCGCGCCGGCGCGTGGGTCTATTGGCTCGTGCTGCTCGGCACGATCGGCTGGACCGCGTGGGAATCGGCGTTCGACTACTGGCGCTGGGTGCCGCGGCTCGGCCTGATCCTCGGCCTCGGCATTCTCGTCGCGCTGGCCGCGCCGGGCCTGCGCGGCGGGCCGTCGCTGCGCCGCGCGTGGAGCCTGGCCGGCGCATTGATCATCGTGTTCGTCGCGGCGGTCGCGCTGGCGTTCGTGCCGCGCGGCGGCTATCGCGGCGACGCGGTGCCGAAGGCGACGCAGATTCAGAGCAGCGTCATACCGGCGATGCCGGGCGTCTCGCAGCCGGCCGACCAGCCGGCCGGTGACGACTGGGCCGCGTACGGCGGCAGCCAGAAAGCGACGCGCTTTTCGCCGCTGACACAAATCTCGCGCAACAACGTCGCGCAGTTGCAGGAAGCCTGGCATTACCACACCGGCGATCTGCCGAAGAAGCGCTGGGGCGCGGAGACCACGCCGCTGAAGATCGGCGACAGCGTCTATCTGTGCACGCCGCACAACATCCTCATCAGTCTCGATGCGCGGACCGGCAAGGAGCGCTGGCGCTATGACCCGAAAGTCGCCGATGCGGCGATTCCGTATACCGCCGCGTGCCGCGGCGTCGCGTATTACGTCACGCCGCCGCCGCGCAGCGAGACGATCGCGACCAGCGAAACGCCCGACCCGGCGGCCGCCGGCATGGAAACCGACTACGAAGGCCAGCCGGTGACGATGCCCGACGCGATCGCGGCCGCGCCGGTCGGCGGTGTCTGCGCGACGCGCATCATCGAAGGCACGCTCGACGCGCGGCTGATCGCGGTCGACGCGAACACCGGCGCGCCGTGCGCGGATTTCGGCACGAACGGACAGGTCGACATCACCGTCGGCATGGGCGAGACGCCGCCCGGTTACGTCTCGATCAATTCGCCGCCGACGATCGTGCGCGGCGTGATCGTCACCGGCCATCAGGTGCTCGACGGCCAGAAACGTTACGAGCCGTCCGGCGTGATCCAGGGTTTCGACGCGGTGACCGGCCAGTTGCGCTGGGCCTGGGACATGACGCATCCGGACTGGAGCGGCGCGCCGCCCGAAGGCCAGACCTGGACGCGCGGCACGCCGAACATGTGGACGGTCGCCGCCGCCGACGAGCAGCTCGGCTACGTCTACCTGCCGATGGGCAACTCGACCGCCGACTACTGGAGCAGCCAGCGCACCGCGCCGGAGAACCAGTACGCGACCTCGCTGGTCGCGCTCGACGTGATGAGCGGCAAGCCGGTCTGGAACTTCCAGACCACGCACAAGGACGTCTGGGATTACGACCTCGGCTCGCAGCCGACGCTGATCGATTTTCCGACCGCGCGCGGCAAGGTGCCGGCGGTCGTGCTGCCGTCGAAACAGGGCGAGATCTACGTGCTCGACCGCCAGACCGGCGAGCCGCTGTTTCCGGTCGAGGAACGGCCGGTGCCGGGCGGCGGCGCGGAACCGGAGCAGCGCGCGAAGACGCAGCCGTTCTCGACGTACGCGACGCTGCGCAAGCCCGATCTGACCGAGCGCGACATGTGGGGCCTGACGCCACTCGACCAGCTCGTCTGCCGCATCCAGTTCCGCCGCGCGAGCTACCAGGGCATCTACACGCCGCCGGAAGCGGCACGTCATTCGATCGAATATCCGAGCTACAACGGCGGTTCGGACTGGGGCGGCATCGCGATCGATCCGCAGCGCGGCGTGATCGTCGCGAACTACAACGACATGCCGAACTATGTGCGGCTGGTGCCGCGCGCGCAGGCCGACAAGCTCGGCTGGATTCCGCGCGACGAAGGCAACGTCGATTCCGGCGGCGCCGAGGGCGGCGGCGATCCGCAGGCCGGCACGCCGTACGCGGTCAACGTCAACGCCGGCTGGCGCCTCGATTTCACGAAGCTGCTGTGCAAGCAGCCGCCGTACGGCGGCATCCGCGCGATCGATCTGGCGAGCGGCAGGACGCTGTGGGACCGGCCGTTCGGCACGGCGCGCGGCAACGGCCCGTTCGGCATCCGCTCCGGACTACCGGTCGAGATCGGCACACCGAACAACGGCGGCGCGGTCGTCACCGCCGGCGGCCTGATCTTCATCGCCGCGGCGACCGACGATCTGATCCGCGCGATCGACATCGAAACCGGCAAGACGCTGTGGCAGGCGGCGCTGCCGGCCGGCGGACAGGCGACGCCGATGGTCTACGCGATCGACGGCCGCGAGTACTTGGTGATCGTCGCCGGCGGCCATCATTTCATGGAAACACCGGCCGGCGATGATGTGATCGCCTACGCGCTGCCGGCCGGCGATGGCGCGCGCGGTAAAGTCGGTGCCAACGGAATGCAGTAAGGTCGGCGCCGGGATATGAGCAAATCTTCGGGGGGAGATGACGTGCCCAAGACGGCGAACGCGTTAAACACCAACATCAACGACTTCTACGATGCGTCGATGTTCAGTCCGCAACTGCTGACGTATTACGGCGGCAGCGACTACACCAATTTCGGCTACCGCACCGATCGCGATCAGGATGCGCGCACCGCCTGCGACGCGCTGATGGCGCGACTGCTCGGCTACATTCCGGCGCATCGCGGCAGCGTGCTCGACGTCGCCTGCGGCAAGGGCGAGACCACGCGCTATCTGGCGCGGCACTATGCGCCGGAGCGGATCACGGCGATCAACATTTCCGAAAAGCAGCTCGCGCGTGGCCGCGAGAACGTGCCGGGCGCGACGTTCCGCCTGATGGACGCCACCGCGCTCGATTTTCCGGACGATTCGTTCGACGCGGTGGTCTGCGTCGAAGCGGCGTTCCACTTCAACACGCGCGAGAAATTCCTGCGCGAGGCGCTGCGCGTGCTCAAGCCCGGCGGCCATCTGGTGCTGAGCGACATCCTCATCTCGCAGACCGGCGAAGACAGCCATCAGCGGCGTTCCAGCGAAAACTATGTCGCCAATCTCGACGCTTATCGGGCGCTGTACGAACGTGTCGGCTTCGCGCTCGACGTGCTCGATGACGCGACCGAGTTCTCGTGGCGCAACCATTTCATGCATCTGATCAATTTCTCGCACCAGGCGTTTCTCGACGGCCTGGTCACGCGTGAGCAGATGCAGCGAACGCTGAACCTCTATTACGACCGCGCCGGCTACGTCAATCACTACGTGCTGGCCGGCGCGCG
>DASSVA010000317.1:0-4195 GCA_035706385.1 Solimonas sp.
GCGAAGCCTGCGCGCAGCAGGCGTTCGCGCTGCGCACCGCGAGCGGCGCCGCGGTCGCCGCGATCCAGTTCCATCTCGAAGTCACCGCCGCCGATGCGCAGCGCTGGCTTGCGCACGAAACGCCGCCGCCGGCGCGCTACGTGCAGCCGCCGTCGCGGATGCTCGCGCCGCTCGACGACTTCGCGCACAACAACCGGCTGATGCTGAAGCTGCTGGCGAACTGGCTGGCCGCGTAATTCAGGCTTCGGCGCGGCGGCCGAACTGCGGCTTCGCGATGCGGCGGCGCGATCGCAGCGCGTCGATGCTGTCGGTCAGCCAGGCGATCGCCTGCGCGCGCGCGTCGCCATCGCCGGTCTGGTCGCGATGCCAGGCGAGGTTGGCACGAAAGCGCGCATCGCTGCCGAGGAAACGGTCGATGTCGCTCGGCGTCAGCTTCAGCAGTTCGCCGCGCTGGCCGATGCCCATCCGTTCGATCATGAAAGCGTTCAGGCGCTGCTCGAATGCCGGCTCGGGCAGCGCGAACACCGGTTTGCCGAAATGCATCGCCTCGCCGATCAGCTGGTTGCCGGCGGTCGACAGCACCGCGCGGCAGCCGGCGAGATCGTCGACGAAGCCCTGCACGCCCGGCGCGCGGAAGTCGAGGTTGTCGTCGACGCCGCGATGCCGCGTGCCGTAGACGCGCACCGGGCCGTCGAGCAGGCGCAGCGCGCGGTCGATATGCGGCAGATACTGATGCTCGCCCTTGTTGAAGTACGCGAGCAGGTAGTCACCGTCGCGCGGCTGCGCGGCACGCACTTCGTCGCGCAGCATCGGCCCGACGACCCGGACCTGCGGATACGCGGGCTGCGCGCGGTAGAAACTGGAAATCAGGATCCGTTCCGGCACGCCCATCAGCTGCCGGTAACCCCAGCCGTCGCGGATGCCGAGCGCCCAGAGATCGGGCGGGAAATGCGGTTTGCAGTACGCGATGATGCCGACGTGGTCGAAGCTGATGCGCGGCAGCGCCAGACGCTGTGCGGCGCGATGCGTCCAGGCTTCGGAATCCGAGATCACCAGCTCGATGCCGCGCTCGCGCATCGCCGCGCCGACCCGTTCGACGCCACGGCCGCCGAACAGCAGATCGGCGACCGGCGCGACGTTGCGCGCCAGCGTGATCGGCAGCGAATGCGTGCCGCCGCTGCCGTACTGGTAACCGATCGTCGGAATGCGCACGGTGTCGAAGCGCGGCGCGAGCACTTCATAGGCATCGCCGCCGGCGAACACCGTGATGTCGTGATCGCGGCTCAGCGCCGGCAGTACCGCCATCGTGCGCATCGCGTGACCGCGGCCGTAACCCATCACTCCGTAGGCAATCCGCATCCCTCCTCGCCGTCGACGTTCATGCCGCGCATGCTGGCGACGCCCGGTGACGGCACGGCGTCATTCGCATGACAGTGGCATGACAGGCCGCCCCGACGCCGCGCGTGCGGCACTGCGGTACGATGTGCGGGCGTTCCGAATTGGAGAAGCGAGATGCGTTCCAGCAACCCGGTATTGCGCGACAAGACATTCGGCGTCCCGCGCGTCGAAGGCGAAGCGATGACGATGGACGGCATGGTCGGCAAGACCGGCATCCTGTTCGTGCTGCTGCTGATCGCCGCCGGCTGGACCTGGACGCGTTTCTACGACGTGCTCGCCGAGGCCGGCCCGCAGGTCGCGATGGCGACCGTCTCGCCGTTCATCTGGGGCGGGCTGATCGTCGGCTTCGTGCTCGCGCTGGTCACGGTGTTCAAGAGCAACTGGTCGCACATCACCGCGCCGATGTACGCGATCGCCGAAGGCTTCGCGCTCGGCGGCCTGTCGGCGTTCTTCGAACTGCGCTTCAACGGCATCGTCATCCAGGCGGTCGGCCTGACGATCGGCGTGCTGGCGATCATGCTGTTCCTCTATCGCAGCCACATCATCCGCGTCACCGACAAGTTCCGCACCGGCGTGATCGCCGCGACCGGCGCGATCGCGCTGCTGTATCTCGTCGACATCGGCCTGCGCGCGTTCACCAGCATCAATATCCCGTTCATCCACGAAGGCGGCGCGCTTGGCATCGGCTTCAGCCTGCTGGTCGTCGGCCTCGCCGCGCTGAACCTGACGCTTGATTTCGACGCGATCGAACGCGGTGTCGCCGCCGGCGCGCCGAAGGTCATGGAGTGGTACGGCGCGTTCAGCCTGCTGGTGACGCTGGTCTGGCTGTATCTCGAAATTCTGCGGCTCCTCTCGAAGATGCGCCGCTAGGCGTGCACGCATCCATCTGCTGCGCGCCCCGATCTCGCGCCGGCGATGCTCGCCGTACCTTAGTACGGCTGCGCGTCGCCACCGCGACCTCGGGGCTGCTCACAACGATGGCTGCGCACCCGCCGGCGGAACGCTGTTCTCCATAAAATCCTAAAGACGCATTACATGCACGCACTGCTTGAACCGGAACTGTGGGCCGCGCTGTTCACGCTCGCGGCGCTCGAAATCGTCCTCGGCATCGACAACATCATTTTCCTGTCGATCATGGCCAACAAGCTGCCGGAGGCGCAGCGCGCGCGCGCGCGGGTGATCGGTCTGGCCGGCGCCTGCATCACGCGCGTGCTGCTGCTGCTGTCGCTGGCATGGCTCGCGAAGCTGACGGCGCCGCTGTTTCACATCGGCGACTGGGGCGTGTCCGGACGCGACATCATCCTGATCGGTGGCGGCCTGTTCCTGCTCGGCAAGAGCGCGCTGGAAATCCACGAATCGGTCGAAGGCGATCCCGAACATGCGCCGGATCATCTGATCGGCAAGGTCGCGAAAGTCAGCTTCGCGGCGGTGATCGTGCAGATCATGATCCTCGACATCGTGTTCTCGCTCGATTCGGTGATCACCGCGATCGGCATGACCAACCATGTCCCGGTGATGATCGCGGCGATCGTCATCGCGATCGGCGTCATGATGTTCTTCGCCGGGCCGGTGTCGCGCTTCGTCGAACGCCATCCGACGATCAAGGTGCTGGCGCTGTCGTTCCTCGTGCTGATCGGCATGGCGCTGATCGGCGAAGGCATGGGCTTCCACGTGCCGAAGGGTTACGTCTATTTCGCGATGGGCTTCTCGACGCTGGTCGAGCTGATCAATATCCGCATGCGCGGCAGGCAACGCACCTGAGCGTCGCCCGCGGCTGAGCGCCGTCGCGGGTAGTGCCTCGGTTTGAAATAAAAGCATCCGTCATTGCGAGCCGCGCAGCGGCGAAGCAATCCAGCGGCACGACCGGATTGCGCCCTGCAGCTGGATTGCTTCGTCGATCTTTCGGTCTCCTCGCAATGACGAATTTCAAACTGAGGCACCGCGCCGTCGCGCCACGGCCCCGGCGTGCGCGAGCGGGCCGGTACAATAGGGCATGTTTGTCGAGCCCCCCGATCTTTCGCCGCTGGTCGCGGCGCTGAACCCTGCGCAGCGCGAAGCGGTCACCGCACCGCCGGAGCACCGGCTGGTACTGGCCGGCGCCGGCTCCGGCAAGACGCGCGTGCTGACGCATCGCGTCGCATGGCTGATCGCCGCCGAAAGCGTTTCGCCGATGTCGATCCTCGCGGTGACGTTCACGAACAAGGCGGCGGCGGAAATGCGCGCGCGGATCGAACAGCTCGTCGACGTGCCGATCCGCGCGATGTGGGTCGGCACGTTCCACGGCGTCGCGCACCGCATGCTGCGGATGCACTGGAAAGAGGCCGGTCTGCCGCAGAACTTCCAGATCCTCGACGCCGACGATCAGGTGCGCATGGTCAAGCGCGTCATCAGGAATCTCGATCTGCCGGACGATCAGTGGCCGGCGAAAACCGTCGCCGGCTGGATCAACGCGCAAAAGGAAGAAGCGCGGCGGCCGCAGCAGCTACACGACGAAGGCGACTACACGCAGCGCCAGTTCGTGCGCATCTACAGCACGTATCAGACGCAGTGCGATCGCCAGGGCGTCGTCGATTTCGCCGAGCTGTTGCTGCGTGCGTTCGAGCTGACGCGCGACAACGTCGCGATCCAGCAGCATTACCGGCGCCGTTTCCGCCACATCCTCGTCGACGAATTCCAGGACACCAACAAGCTGCAGTACGACTGGCTGCGCACGCTCGCCGGCAACAGCGGCGTGCTGTTCGCGGTCGGCGACGACGACCAGTCGATCTACAGCTGGCGCGGTGCGCGCGTCGACAAC
>DASSVA010000318.1:0-12630 GCA_035706385.1 Solimonas sp.
GCACGCTGCCGTCACGCGCATCGACCGGGAAGCCCATGACCAGCGCGCAGCGCCCGGCGAGCAGCTTGCGGAACTCGTTCGGCGACAGGCCGTCGTCATCGTCGCTGCTGCCGTCGAAAAGCTCGATGCGCGGCGTCATGACGATCTGGCGCGCGACAGCTTCGACGATCCTGGCATCCATCGTCGCGGCGGGGCTGCTTTGGTCGATGCAGGCGGACAGTTCGGCCGCGTCGGCGCCGCGGTGCATGAGCACCGCGGCGACGACGGCCGCCGACACCCGACGCAGCGTCTTGTTGCGTGGGAGAGTCGTGGCCATGGCGATTTACTGAAGCGCGAAGACGTAGAGATGGCCACCGACCGGAATGTCGGCGACGTCCGGAACCATTTCACCGCCCCAGATCGGAATGGCGCCGCCCCAGCCGGACCACACGGCGACATACTGCTTGCCATCGACGCGGTAAGTGGTCGGCACGCCGATGATGCCGGACGACAGCTGGTCGCTCTTCCACAGCACTTTGCCGTTCTTTGCGTCGAACGCCATGAAGTAGCCGTCGGCCGAACCGGAGAACACCAGACCGCCGGCGGTCGCCAGCGTGCCGTCGCTCCACGGCAGCGCCGTCTGGTAGTTCCAGACCTGCTTGCCGGTGTTGAGGTCGATCGCCTGTACCGCGCCCCAGTTCTTGTTGTCCGGGTCGTGCACGACCTTGAACGATTCACCGAGGAACGGCAGGCCGGCCTTGTAGCTGACGGTGCCGCCTTTCATCGTCATGCACGAGTGCAGCGTCGGCACGTAGGCCATGTGCGTCTGCGGGCTGATCGAAATCGGCCACCAGTTCTTGCCGCCGAGGAAGCTCGGGCAGGTGAAGACTTCCTTGTCGACCGTCGGGCGCAGATCGTCGTTGGTGTACGGCTTGCCGTTCTTGAAGCCGGCGACCGACGTGGCATGCGCGAACTTCTCGGCGTAGATCAGCTTGCCGTTGGTGCGGTCGATCGCATAGAACCAGCCGTTGCGGCTCGCCGAGACGATGGCTTTGTACGGCTTGCCCTGGTAGTTGATGTCGGCCATGACGGTTTCGTTGGTGCCGTCGTAATCCCAGGTATCGTTCGGCGTGTACTGGTAGTGCCACTTGATCTTGCCGGTGGCCGGATTCATCGCGATCACCGAATCCGTGTAGAGGTTGTCGCCCGGGCGCAAGGTCGCGAGCCACGGCCCCGGATTGCCGACGCCCCACAGCAGCGTGTCGGTCTGGGCGTCGTAGGTGCCGGTCAGCCAGGCGGCGCCGCCGCCGGTTTCGTATGCGCCCTTCGGCCAGGTGTCGCCGCCCGGTTCGCCCGGTGCCGGAATCGTGTGCTGTTTCCACGCGATCTTGCCGGTCTTGGCATCGAGTGCCTCGACGAAGCCGCGTGCGCCGTACTCGCCGCCCGAGACGCCGACGATGACCTTGCCCTTGACGACCAGCGGCGCCAGCGTCATCGCGTAGCCGACATCCGGTGCGTTGAGGTGCTGCTTCCACTGCAGCTTGCCGGTCGGCGCGTCGAGCGCGACGACGTAGTTGTCGAGCGTCGCCATGTACACCATGTTGTCGTACAGCGCGACGCCGCGATTGACGACGTCGCAGCAGACCGTCTTGAGGCCGACCTTCGACAGATCGTGTTCGTACTTCCAGATCTGTTTGCCGGTGGTCGCGTCGAGCGCGATCAGACGGTTCTTCGGCGTCGTGATGAACATCATGTTGCCGTTGACGATCGGCGCCGCTTCGTGGCCGGTGTCGAGGTCGGTCTTGTAGTCGAACACGACCTTGAGCTTGGTGACGTTGCCGGCATTGATGTCGTTGAACGGCGCGTAGCCGCTGCTGGTGTAGTCGCGGCGGTACATCAGCCAGCCGTCATCGCCGGCGGCATTGGCGAGGCGCGCGTCACTGACGCTCGGATAGCCGGCGGCTGCCGCCGTCGTTGCGTAGGCGGGCAGCAGTACGGCTGCGAATATCGCGGCACCGGCGATGAGCCGGGCGCTGGCTTGAGAGGGTCCCCACTGTGTCGCACGCATCTTGTTCTCCTCCTGAAGGTCTGGCCGTCGGTGGCCGTATCGGTTGCCACGTGAAACGCGTACCCGAACGGCGGGCGGCGATCACGGGCGCACTCGACAGCAACTTCGATGCCACGTCGGCCATGCCGCGGTTTGCCTGTGTATTTCGCGTGACGGGTGCCGTGGCCGGAGGCGTCATGTCGTGCACGACGCAGCGGATGTCCCGCTCGTGACGCACTCTGTCACGCGTCGCCGCCGCCGCACTCGCGCGGCCCGCCCGCCGTTCCCGTAAACCCGACGATTCGCGATGCCAGTCCCGCACGCATGCCGTCCGCTGCGGACTGTCACTCCCACTGTCCCGTTCCTGATCGCATTGCGTCGCCGCCGTGGCACCGGTCCGCGCGCGAGTCGTGCGCGCCCGTCCGATCGAGTTGCGTCTGCCTAGGGAAAAGCAGGTGCACGGCGTGCTTGGCATATCGCTTGCTCTGCGCCGCGCCGCTGCTGCGAGCGGCGCGCCCGATGGATGGGGAACACGGTAACGGGTGCGGATCAGAACGAATCGCAGGGCGTTATCGCCGGGCGGCTGCATGGGCCTGCCGGCATCGACCCAAACCATGAAAGAGGAGAGCGCTTCAATGAATCACAAATATCCACGTCATTTCGTGGGGCTGGCGGCCGCCGCGCTGTTCGCCAGCGGCAGTGCGCAGGCCGTCGAGATCAATGCCGGCGACTGGACCTTGACCGCCAACGGCAACGTCAACGCCTATTACATCCATTCGACCTGCGAGAAGCATCCGGCGGCGATCGTCACCGTCGGCGGCGCCTGCACGGTTGATGCCGGAGGCAAGCGCAACACCTCCTCAGTCAGCAACGGCCTGTTGCCGGCAGCGCTGGTGATCGGTGCCAAGACGCAGCAGGACGGCTACGACATCGGCGTAACATTCGGCTTCTATCCCGGCATCAGCACCAACGATGGCGGCAGCCCGAACCTGCAGCAGACCGCTACGCTCGGCACCAACACCGCGCTCGGCACGACCGGCCTCGACGTGCGCCAGGTGTTCCTGACGATCGGCACGCAGGGCTATGGCAGTTTCATGCTCGGCCGCAACTTCGGTCTGTTCGGCTTCGACGCGATCATCAACGACATGACGCTTCCAGGCGTCGGCGTCGGAGGCAGTGCATCCGGCGGCGCGCCGTCGAACACGACGCTCGGCTCGATCGGTTTCGGCTATGTCTACACCGACACGCTGGCGCAGATGAACTACACGACGCCGGACTTTCACGGCCTGACGCTGACGCTCGGTGTGTTCGATCCGGTGGAGCCGCTGCTGCAGGGGGCGGCCACCGCCGAAGGCGCGCCGGGCTTCCACGGCAAGCTGGCATGGAAGGCCGGCAACTACTATCTGTCGTCGAGCTTCATCAGCCAGACGCAGCATCTGCCGAACGGCACCGACTACAGTGCTTTCGGCGCCGACGTCGCCGCCAAGGCCAAGTTCGGTCCGGTCGATCTTCTCGCCAGCTATTACAGCGCCAGCGGCCTCGGTACGACCGGCCTGTTCGTGCTCGGCGACGACGGCCTTGGCAACAAGCGCGATTCCGACGGCTATCTGCTGCAGGCGACATGGGCGATCCGCTCGACCAAACTCGGCGTCAATTACGGTGTCAGCAAGCTCGATTACGCGAATGCCGCCGACGCTGCGGCGGTACCGACCCTGCTGGAGAAGAACAGCAAGATCACCGCGGGCGTCTATCAGTCGCTGACCAAGAATCTGACCCTGATCGCCGAAGTCAGCGACGTGAAGACCGAAGCGCACAACGGCGACGAGAACCGCAGCAACAACTTCAACGTCGGCGCGTACTTTTCGTTCTGAACGCGGGACGACGGACGGCCGGCGCGCGCCGGCCGTCCCGACGTCGGCGCGTGATCGGGCAATGCACGATGCGGAGCATGCAATGGGCAGACACAGGCGATATGCGTTCGATGACGACAACCGTCTTTATGCCGATTCGCCGCTGACGCGGCTCGACGGCGGAAAGCTGCACGCCGGCGAGTTCGAGCGTTATCTGCGTTTCGAACATTCACGGCTGCTTGCCGTCGCCGACAGCGAAGTGCAGGCGATCCATCGCAAGCGTCGTGCGCAGCGCGGTGCGGCATCGGCGCTGCGTCCGGACTTCCGCTGATTGCGGCGGCCGGCCGCGCGTCGCGCGGTATTCAGATCGCCGCGTCGAGTTCGTCGAGCGCGTCGCGTGCGTAGACGGCGAGGCGCTGCAGATGCGGCAGGCGGTCGCGGCTGCCGGTGAAGCCGACGTTGAGCGTGCCGGCGTAGCTGACGCAGGTGATGTTCAGCGCCAGCCCCTGCACCGGAATCGAGACCGGATACATCGCTTCGAGCCGCGCGCCGCCGAGGTAGAGGTGACGCTCCGGTCCGGGCACGTTGGAAATGATGACGTTCATCGGCGGCGGCAGTTGCGCGCCGAAGCCGCTGACGAGCGCGACGACCGCCGGCGTGAACGTCAGCGTCGCGAACGGCAAGCGCGCCGCCGCGTCCAGACTTTGCAGGTGCTGCTTCCAGGCGCCGATCGACGCACGGATCGCGGCGATGCGCGCGCGCGGATCGTCGACGTCGGTCGCCAGCGATGCCCAGACGAAGCCGACCGCGTTGCCGCTGGCGTCGTCGCCGTCGGCGCGCAGGCTCATCGGTACGCCGGCCGTCAGCGGCGCGGCGGGCAGCGCGTCGCTGGCGAGCAGATGGCGGCGCAACGCGGCGCTGCAGACGGCGAGGAACACGTCGTTGACCGACGCGCCGGCGCGTCTGGCGATGCGTTTGATCCGATCGAGTTCGAGCTGCTGCGTGGCGATGCGGCGCGCGCCGGTGACGCGGCCGTTGAGCAGCGCCGAGTTCGGCGCCTCGAACGGACGCAATACCGGCGCTGCGCCGGGCTTGCGCACGAACAGCGGCTTGAACGCGCCGGGCAGGGTCTTGAGCCATGCGAGTGAGGCCGGCGCCTGTTTCGAACGGCCCGTCCTGGAACGCGATGCCGGCTGCGATTCCCACGGCGGAACGAATTGCGTGCCGGGCTTGTCGCGCAGGCTCGCGCAGATCATCCGTGCGCCTTTGATGCCATCGGCCAGTGCGTGGTGAATCTTGATGTAGATCGCGAACTGCCGGTCGTGCAGCCCTTCGATGACATGGCAGGTCCACAACGGTCGCGTGCGATCGAGCGGCTGGCTGTGCAGATGCGAGATCAGCTCGCCGAGTTCGCGCTCGCCGCCTGGATCGGGCAGCGCCGAGTGGCGCACGTGATAGTGGAAGTCGATGTCACCGGTCTCGACCATCGCCGGCAGCAGCCGGCCGAGCATGACCGGCGCGAGCTTGAGATTCCACGGCCGGCCGATCGCCGTCGGTGTGCGGTAACGCTGCACGACCGATTGGACGAAGTCGGCCGGCGCGTTCTTCGGCAGCGAGAAGACCAGCAGCGCGCCGACGTGCATCGGCGTGTCGCGCGTCTCCATGCCGAGAAACGCGGCGTCGAGAATCGACAGGCGCCGCGGTCGGGAACCGGTCATGGCGTTTGCGCGCATCAACCGACGATCGGCAGGCGGCGCTGCGCGGCGAGCCGCGCGACGCCTTCGCCGATGCGTCGCTGCACGAGCGCGTAGATTTCGTTGACGTAGGCGTCGTCCTTGGCGCGCGCCGGATTCTTGTCGAGGTGGATCGGTTCGAGGAATTCGTTCGTGATCTTCGATGGCAGCGGGATATGCGTCGGCAGCACTTCCGGCCAGATGCCGAACGGCAGGCCGGCGACGATCGGCGCGGTGTCGGCGCGCAGGAAGCGCTTGAAGCCGAGCAGCTTCGCGAGCCAGCGGCCTTCGGACAGCACGAACACGGTTTCGGTGCCGCCGACGGTGGCGACCGGCACGATCGGCACGCCGGACAGGATCGCCTGCTTGACGAAGCCGCGACGGCCGCCGAAATGAACTTCGTGGCGCTTCTTCCAGCTGCGCATCGCGTCGATCTCGCCGCCCGGCCAGACGACGACGCTGTTGCCGGCGGCGAGCGCCGCCGTCACCGTTTCGCGCGACGCCGGAATGACGCCGACCTTGCGGAAGAACGGACCGATGCCGGGCATCGCCATCAGCACGTCGTGCGCGGTGCCGTGCAGCACGCGCTTGCCGCCGAACTTGCGCCACCACGAGAACACCAGCGACCACGCGTCCATCGTCAGCCATGTACCCGAGTGAATGCCGATGAACAGGCAGGGACCGTCGGGGATGCGGTTCCAGCCGTGGTTCTCGACGCGGAAATAGCGGTCGAGGAAGAAATCGATCGCCGGCTTGATCTTCTTCATGTATGCGCGATCGGCGCCTTCGACCGACCAGCCCGCCTTGGCGAGATCGCCGATCGCGCCACGCACGGCCTTGGCGGCCGCGTCGTCGTTCTTCGCTGCCGGCGCGGCGCTGGCGCTGCGGGTTCGCGGCGTGACGGCGAGCCGGGCGCCGGTCCTGGTCTTGCGCGTCGTGCGCGGTTTCGTGATGTGCGCAGGCGTACCCGTGCGCTTGCTGGTCTTGTTCATGCGGCGACTCCGATCGTTTGCAGCGGCGCGTTCACCGGGCGCGCCGCGGGAATGAACGACATCGCCCGTTCTGCGAGCGCGGTGATGGTGAGACTGGGATTGACGCCGAGGTTGGCGGCGAGCATCGAGCCGTCGACGACGTAGAGGTTTTTGTAGTTGAAGACGCGGTTCTGCGCGTCGATGACGCCGTGTTCGGGCGTTGCGCCCATCGCGCAGCCGCCCATGCAGTGCGCGGTCATCGGCACGTTGAACAGGATCTCGGTGATCGTCGACAGGCCGATGCCGCCGGTCGCCTTGGCGGCTTTCTCGGTGAACGCGTTGGCTTCGGGGATGAAGGTCGGGATGCGCTGGCCGTGCGTCGTCAGGGTTTTCGCAAACGGCCAGTACCACGGCCGCGTCCAGCGCGTGTTCAAATGGCCTTCGAGCGTCTGCATGACGAGGAAGATCACCGTCTCGCTCGACCAGCGGTACGGCAGCGCCGTGCGCAGCGCGGCGAGCGGTCGCGTGACGAGCAGCCTGAGAATCGCCAGCAGCCAGCTGCCGATCCGCGACGGCCCCGGCCGGCCGCCGGTCAGCACCGTGAACAGGCCCTTCATCAGGTTCGAACCCTCGGGGTAACGCACGGCTTCGATATGCGTGTGTTCGTCGATGTAGATGCCCGAGCCGATCGCGACGCCCTTGGACATATCCTGCTTCGATCCCGGATAACGCACGCCGAGGATCGATTCGGCGTTCGTGCGTACGCGCTTGCCGAGATCGTCGGAGATGTTCGGCAGCGAGCCGCCGGTCTTGAGCTTGAACAGCAGTTCCTGCGTGCCGAGCGACGAGGCCGCGAACACGACGTGCTTCGCCGTGATGCGCGAGCGCTTCCTGAAGAAGCGCGCGAACGTCGGCTCGGTGATGACTTCGTAACCGTCACTGCCATCGGCCTTGCCGTTCAGCGGTCGCACGTCGACGACGCGCGTCTCGGCCGTGACTTTCGCGCCGTGCTTCTCGGCGAGATACAGTTAATTCCTGTCGAGCGTGTTCTTCGCGTTGTAGCGACAGCCGACCATGCAGCCGCCGCAGCCGACGCAGGAATTGCGCGCCGGGCCTTCGCCGCCGAAGTACGGATCGGGATATTTCTTGCCGGGCGCATCGCCGTCGTTGCCGAAGAACACGCCGACGTCGGGGTAGTAGAAGCTGTCGCCGACGCCCGTGGCATCCGCCATCTGTTTGAGGCGTGCATCGGCCGGGCCGGGCCGGCGATTCCCGGTGACACCGAGCATTTTCTTCGCGGTCGCGTAATGGCCGGGCATGCACGCGTCCCAGTCGTCGAGCGCCGCCCAGTTGCCATCACGCCAGACCGACTTCGGCGGCACCAGCAGCGTCTGCGCATAGGTGATCGAACCGCCGCCGACGGCATTGCCGTGCAGGATCATCACGTGCCTGAACAGCCGCAGTCGCAGGAAACCGCGCAGCCCGGCGAACGGCGCCCACAGGTAGTCCCAGAACTTCCAGTTGGTTTTCGGCAGATTGTCCGGCGACCAGCGCCGGCCCTGTTCGACGACGTGGACGCGGTAGCCCTTCTCGGTCAGCCGGTGCGCCGACACGCTGCCGCCGAAGCCGGAGCCGATGATCAGGAAGTCGGTGTCGTGTCGATTCATCGCGGATCTCGTTTTCAGTTGCGCAGCTCGCGGCGCAGGATTTTTCCGACCGGCGATTTCGGCAGCTCGGCGACGAACTGCACCTGGCGCGGCACCTTGTACGCGGTGAGATTCTTTCGGCAGTGCGCGATCAGCGCGTCCTCGGTCAGCGCCGGATCGCGCTTGACGACAAACAGCTTCAGCGCCTCGCCGCTGCGCGCGTCGGGTACGCCGATGCAAGCCGATTCGAGCACGCCGCGATGTTCGGCGCAGACCGCTTCGATCTCGTTCGGATAGACGTTGAAACCGGACACCAGCACCATGTCCTTCTTGCGGTCGACGATGTGGTAATGGCCGTCGGCGTCCTGCATCGCCATGTCGCCGGTACGGAAATAACCGTCGTCGGTGAACGCCGCGGCGTTCTCGTCCGGCTTGTTCCAGTAACCGCGCATCACCTGCGGACCGCGCGCGCACAGCTCGCCGGATTCGCCGCGCGCGACTTCGCGGCCGTCGTCGCCGCGGATCGAGATCTCGGTCGCTGGCAGCGGCAGGCCGATGTCGGGGCGGAATTCGCGGCTGTCGATGCGGTTGACCGTCAGCACCGGCGAGGTCTCCGACAAACCGTAACCTTCGATCAGCACCTTGCCGGTCACTTCCTGCCAGCGACGCGCGACCGCCGGCTGGATCGCCGAGCCGCCGCCCATCGTCAGGTTCAGCGTCGAGAAATCCAGCGACTCGAAGCCGGGTGTGTTGAGCAGGCCGTTGTACAGCGTGTTGACGCCGGTGAGGATCGTGCAGCCTTCGCGCCGCATCGTCTCGACCATGCCCGGCAGATCGCGCGGATTGCTGATCAGCACGTTCTTCGCGCCGAGGCGGATGAAATTCAGGAAATTCACCGTCATCGCGAAGATGTGATAAAGCGGCAACGCGGTGATGACGACTTCACGGGCCGGTGCGACGGTGTCGCCCAGCCACACGCCGAACTGATCGAGATTGGCGAGCAGGTTGCCGTGCGTCAGCTCGGCGCCCTTCGACGGCCCGGTCGTGCCGCCGGTGTATTGCAGCAGCGCCGTGTCGCCGTAGCGCTGCGCGCGTGCGGGCAGGGCGCTGCGTGTGGCCAGCGCGGTGGCGAGCGGGGCGGCGCCGCTGTGGTCGTAACCCGCGTCGCCGGCCTGCGGCATGCCGTCGACCGGCGCGACGATCACCGTATCGACCGACGTGTCGGCGAGCACGGCGTTGACGGTGTCGAGAAACGGTTCGGCGACGATGATCGCGCGCGCGCCGGAATCGCAAAGCTGGTGGCGCAGCTCGCGCGCCGTGTACATCGGATTGACGTTGACGATCACGCAGCCGGCGCGCAGCACGCCGCAGATCGCGAGCGGATAGGCGAGCACGTTCGGCATCATCAGCGCGACACGCTCGCCGGCGGCGAGGCTCAGATCGGTCGCCAGAAACGCGGCGAGGCGTTCGCTCAGCGCATCGAGCTGCGCATAGCGCAGATGCGCGTCGCCCTGCGTCAGTGCGATATGCCAGCCGTGTTCGCGGCAGGCCTCGACGAGCAGGTCGCCGAGATTCGCGTGGTGCGGCACGTCGATGCACGCCGCGGCCGGGAAGCCGCGATCTGCCATTGCGGCGGATGTCATGACAGGCGTCCCGCGCCGTAGGCCGGCGTCGCCGCGTTCGACGACAGCATGCCGAGCTGGATCGCCGCATTGACGGCCTGCACCCGCGTCTTCACCGCGAACTTCGAATAGACGTTCTTGAGATGGTATTTGACGGTGTTTTCAGAGACCGACAGCGTTGCGGCGATCTGCCGGTTCGACGCGCCGCCCGCCAGCAGATGCAGGAAGTGCTTTTCGCGAACAGTCAGCGGTTCGATCAGGCGCACGTCGGCGCTCGCGTTCAGCTGCCAGAACCGGGCGTGCTCGCTGTCGGGATCAAGGCTTTCGGTGGCGCGACCAAATTCCATGAGCGGGGCTCCTCTTTCTGTTTTCCGGACCGTGACGCCAGTTCAACAGTCCGGGCGCGCCGATGCGCCTAACAAAAAGCAGGTTTTGCTCCGAAGGAGTCCCGCAACCGGTCGGCCCGGTTCATGCGGATGTGCACGGCAAACGCCGTAAGGTCTTGATCCGCATCGCTGGATTGGCGCGACGCGCGATTCGCCGCGCACGATTCGGCATTCGCCCGCCGCCCGTTCGCGGCCGCGAGTGAACTCAGGCCGACAGGTAGCGCACGCCGGTCAGGTTCTCGGACAGCGCCCACAACTGCGCGGCGACGCTTTCGTCGCGTGAAGCGGCGTTGGAGCGCGCTTTGGCCGGATGACCGCGACTGCCGCCCATGCGGTCGGGGCCGTAGTAGTCGCCGCCGCGCACGTCCGGCATCGTCGCCGCGTACAGCTGCGGCAACGCGCCCATCGCCGCCGGCTGGCCGAACAGGGCGTTGCCGAGCTTCATCACCATGCCGCCGATCACCGACTTCTCGATCTTCGCGCCCGCGCCTTGCAGGTTGGTCGCCGCGTAGCCGGGATGCGCGACGACGCTGATCGCCGCGGCGCCCGCGCGCGCGAACCGTCGCTGCAGTTCATACGCGAACAGCAGGTTCGCCAGCTTGCTCTTGCCGTAGGCGTCCCACTTCCTGTACGGCTTGCGCTGCCAGTTCGGATCGATGAGATCGATGCCGCGCGTCCAGGTGTGCGCCATGCTCGCGGTGCTGATGACGCGCGCCGCCGGCGCGGCGAGCAAGGTCTCCAGAAGCTGGCCGGTCAGCGCGAAGTGGCCGAGATGATTGGTGCCGAACTGCATCTCGAAACCCTGCTTCGTGCGCATCTGCGGCAGCGCCATCACGCCGGCGTTGTTGTGCAGGATGTCGAGCGTCGGATGACGCGCCTTGAACGTGCGCGCGAAGCCGGCGACCGAATCGAGATCGGCGAGATCGAGCGCGATGAATTCGACGCGCGCGCCCGGCACTTCGGCTTTCAGCGCCTGCATCGCCGCTTCGGTCCTGCCGCGGTCGCGACACGCCAGCACCACGTGCGCGCCATGCGCCGCCAGATCGCGCGCGGTGTAATAACCGAGGCCGCTGTTGGCACCGGTGACGATCGCGGTCTTGCCGGCCAGATCCGGCATGTCCGCTGCGGTCCATTTGCTCATTGCGCGTTCCCCCCATTCCGTCGAAATGTCGCCCGCCGTTCTTGCGGCCGACGGACTTTAGCGCGCCCGCGCGCTGTCCGTTCGCCCAGTGTCAGCGGCTGTGGATTTGCTAGCCTGCGCGCTCAACTTTTACATCGGAATGCCTGCCATGAACACGCTCGTGAAATACCGTCTCGAAAACGGCGTCGCGACGCTGCAGCTCGACGACGGCAAGCGCAACGCGCTGTCGCCGGCGATGTTCGACGCGATCAACGCGGCGCTCGACCGCGCCGAGGCCGATCGCGCGATCGTCGTCTTCACCGGCCGCGAGGAAGTGTTCTCGGCCGGTTTCGATCTCAAGGTCATGAAAGGCGGCGGCGTCAACGCGCTGAAGATGCTGCGCGCCGGCTACGCGCTGACCGCGCGCGTGCTGGCGCATCCACAGCCGGTGATCGTCGCCTGCAACGGTCACGTGCTGGCGATGGGCGTGTTCCTGATGCTGTCGGCCGATTACATCATCGGCACGCGCGGCGATTTCAAGGTCGCGGCCAACGAAGTCGCGCTCGGCCTGCCGATGCCGCGCGTCGCCGCGGCGATGCTGCGCCATCGCCTGCAGCCGGCGGCGTTCCAGACCGCGGTCACGCTGTCGCGATATTTTCCGGTCGACGCCGCGCGCGAAGCCGGTTTCTTCGACGAACTCGCCGAAGCCGGTGCGCTGATGACGCGCGCGCACGAATGCGCCGCCGAATTCGCCAAGCTCGACATGGCCGCGCACGCCGCGTCCAAGCAACGCATCCGCCAGTCGCTGATCCGCTACATCCATCGCAGCATTCCGCTCGACGTGATCGACGCGGTGCGCCTGGGCCTGAGCGCCGCGCGCAAGCGTCGTTCCGATTGACACAAGCGTCCGCGGCCTTGCGGCCAGTGCGGGCCGAGCGCGGTTCGCGACACAATGCAGTCGGCGGCGAAGCGGGCGACGCAACGCCCGATCGCCGCAAGCGCGGGCAATAAAAAGCAGGGGGAACGATGTCATTGCAGAAACTGGCCGCTTCGCTGGCCGTCGCCGTCACGCTCGTGCTGGCCGCGTGCGGAACCTCGTCGGCGAGCGGCGACGGCATGGATCAGGCCGCAGGCGAGGCGGGCGGCGATACGCCGGTCGCCGGCAACGCGCCGGCCTGCGGCTGGGTGCTGCAGTCCGATGCCGACATCATCAACGTCGCGTATCCGGACGAGTCGGCGACCTACTGGGTCGCGGTGATTCCGAACATCCCGGGCG
>DASSVA010000319.1:0-8713 GCA_035706385.1 Solimonas sp.
AGCCAGGTGATCGCGGCGATGCAGACGCTGGCGCCGCTGGTCGACCGCTATCCGAAGCAGGCCAACATCCAGCTGCTGCGCGCCGATCTGCTCGCGCAGAACGGCAAGCACGACGCGGCGCTCGACGTCTACGCGCGCATCCTGCAGTTCTATCCGCGCTACGCGCCGGCGATGCTCGCCTATGCCGAAGCGCTGATGAACGCAGGGCAAGCCGGTGCCGCGCGGCAGTACCTGCTCTCGCACGAACAGGCGCAGGGCACGCAGATGGTCACGTACAAGCTGCTCGCGCAGGCGGCCCGCGAAAGCGGCAATCTCGCCGAGTCGGCGTACCAGATGGGCACCTATCTGATGCTGCGCGGCGATCCCGGCAGCGCGCTCGCGCAGATCGACGCCGGCCTGCGGCTGCCGGACCTGACGCCGCAGGAACGTTCGCGACTGGTCGCCAAACGCACCGAGGTGCGCAATGCGTTGCCGGACAACTATCGTTCCCGTTCGTGACGCGATCAGCGCGCCAGCAATCCCGCCTCGTATAGCCAGTCGCGGCAATCGCAGATCATCTGCTCCAGCGTCTGCGGCCGGTAACCGAGTTCATCCTGCGCGCGCTGACTGCTGCAATAGAGGTTTTCCGCAAGCAGCGCGACCGCGTCGCGCGTGATGTCCGGCTCGCGGCCGAACAGCGGCGCCGCCCATTCCTCGATCGTCGCGTATGCGCGCAGAAAGCGCGGATGCATCACCACCGGGCGCCGGCGCACGCCGATCAGTCGCGCGATCTCCTGCACGAGCCCGAGATAACTCGCCTGCGCGCCGCCGAGCAGATAGTTCGCGCCGATCCGCCCGCGCTCCGCCGCGGCGACGTGCGCACACGCCACTTCGCGAACGTGACAGAAGCTGCCGCCGCCCGGCGGCATCGCCGGCAGCCGGCCCTGGCGCACGAGCCGGAACAGGCGCGACCAGCTCGCGGTGTCGTAAGGACCGATGATGTTCGACGGATTGATGATGACCGCCGGCAGGCCGGCGCTGAGTCCCTTGCGGACTTCGCGTTCGGCGAGCGCCTTGCTGCGGACGTAGTTGACGCCGTCGACGCTCGCGCGCGTCGGCGTGTCTTCGGTGATCGTGCCGCCGTGAATGCCGTAGGCGACGATGCTCGACGTATGGACGAAGCGCTTGACCCTGGCGTCGAGCGCGGCGCGCACGATGTTGCGCGTGCCGCGGACATTGACCTTGATCTGCTCGACGTGAATCCGGTTCCACATGCTGGTGTTGCCGGCGACATGGAAAACGCAATCGACGCCGTGCGGAATGATGCCGCGCAAGGTGCGCTGGTCGGTGATGTCACCGAACACGCGTTCGAGGTTCGTGAATCGCGCGAGCGGCGCCACGTCCGAGCTCGCCCGATGCAGGGCGATGATGTGCCAGCCCTGCTCGTGCAGCCGCTCGATCAGATTCAGCCCGACAAAGCCGGTCGATCCGGTGACGAATGCCGTTCTCGCCAAGCGTTTCCTCCTCCGCCGACGTTTTTATCTCTCGTTATCCGGCGAGTCTAGCAGCACCCGACCGTCGCGGCGGACTGCGCAACAGCTCAGGCACCCGGCAGCCGCATCGCTTCGTCGATCGGCGTGATCGAACCCCAGCGCTTGCAGCTCGGGCATTGCCAGAACTGCTGGCGCGGCGAAAAACCGCAGTTGCCGCATTGATATTTCGGCGAGCTTTCCATCAGGCGGCGCAGCGCCTGCCGCAGGCTGGCGGCCGGCTTGTCGAGCCCGGCGGCGATCACGCCCGGCTGTTTCTCCAGCACTTCGAGGAACTGTGCGAGCACGGCCCGGCTCGGCCGCACTTCGAGACCCTCGGCGAGCCGGTCGAGTGGATCGAGTCCCTCGTCGGCGAGCAGCCGCGCCTCGGCGACGTACGGCAGGCTGCTCGGCGAGATTTCCTTGGCGTCGCTCAGGAACTGCAGGAAACCCTCGTCGCTGCCGGTTTTCTGCGAACAGCGATACAGCGGTTCGATGACATCCGGCAGGAATCGCACGTCGAGCTGGAATGCGCGCAGATAGGACTGCGCGGCCGCCGCGGCATCACCGCGCGCCTCCAGCAGGCCGCCGAGCAGCAGATGCGCGCGCACGCAGCCGCCGTCTTCGGCGATCGCGCGGCGCACATGCTGCATGGCGGTGCCGTCGTCCTTCGCGCGCCGCGCCTCGTCGGCGATTTCGCATTCGTACTGGGCGATCAGCGCGCGCCGTGATTCGCCCTGCGCGCCTTCGAGCCGACGCGCCGCGGCGATCGCGTGCGGCCAGTCGCGGCCTTGCTCGTAGATGACGCGGATCTGGTCGAGCGATTCGCCGACGTAATGGCCGTTCGCCGCGAGTTTCTCGAACTGCTGCTCGGCGTGGTCCATGACGCCGGCGCGCAGGTAGTCGTACGCGAGCTCGCGTCGCACCTGCGCCTGGATCCCGTCGCTCAGACCGGGGCGCGCGAGCAGCGCTTCGTGGATGCGCAGCGCGCGGTCGATTTCGCCGCGCTTGCGAAACAGGTTGCCGAGCGTCAGATGCAGTTCGACGGTCGAATGGTCGATTTCGGCGACGCGTGTCAGCGCCGCGATCGCCTGATCGGGATCGTCCGACGCGAGCTGCGTCAGCAGGCCGCCGAGCTGTTCGGGGGGGATCGTCTCGGTGCCGGCGGACGGTTGCCGCGCACGTTGTCCGATGACCCAGCCCAGCACCAACCCCAGCGGCAGCAGCAGCCAGGTGAACAGGGCGTCGAGCATTCAGCGCGTTTCGCTGGTCGTGCCGACCGGCAGGTTGCGCAGGGTCCGCAATTCGCCTTCGGCTTCGCGCAACTGCTTGCGCAAACGGCCGAGTTCCATGCGCATCGTGAACAGCCGGCCCGACACCGCGGCGATCGTCAGCACGATGCCGATCGAGAACGCCGCGATCAGCACCGCGATCAGCGGGAATTCGGCGGTGCCGAACAGGTAATTGAATACGACCGGCTGCGCGTTGAAATAACCGACCGACGCGCCGAACACGAGGATCACCAGCAGCACGACGAGAATGACGATTCGCGTCATGGGCTTAATTCACGACGGTGCCGGCCATCGCCATCTGCGCGACGGCGGCTTCTTCGGCCGCGACCGCATTGACGCGCTCGCGCATTTCCTTGCCGGGTTTGAAATGCGGCACGCGTTTCGGCGGAATCTGCACCGGCTCACCGGTCTTCGGATTGCGGCCGACGCGCGCCGGCCGATGATGCAGCGCGAAGCTGCCGAAACCGCGGATCTCGACGCGCTCGTCGCGCGCCAGCGCATTGCTGATCTGGTCCAGAACGAGCTTCACCGCAAGCTCCACATCCTTGTGCATCAGATGTGTCTGCTTGGCTGCGAGCAGCTCGATGAGTTCAGACTTGGTCATAAGTGCCGGATCGAAAAGCGTTTTGGCACGCCAACAATAGTGAAAAAAAAAGGGCCACGCAAGCGTGGCCCCTTTATTTTTCCCAGAAATTCCGGGCAGATAGGCGCTAAATCTCCATTAACGGAGATTAATTGCCGCCACCGATCTGTTCCTTCAGCAGGTCGCCGAGGCTGGTCTTGCCGGTCGACGCGTTGCGGCTGTACTCCGCAACCGCTTCCTGCTCTTCCTGGATTTCCTTCTCGCGGACCGACAGGATCACCGTGCGGTTCTTGCGATCGACACCGATGAAGCGCGATTCCAGCTCGTCGCCTTCCTTCAGCACCTTGGTCGCATCGTCGACGCGGTCGCGCGACAGGTCGGAGGCCTTGATGTAGCCCTCGACGCCGTTGCCGAGATCGATGACCGCACCGCGCGCGTCGACCGAGCGGGCGATGCCCTTGACGAGTTCGCCCTTGGTGTTCTGCGCGAGGAATTCCGCCATCGGATCCTGGTTGACCTGCTTGACGCCGAGCGAGATGCGCTCGCGGGCGCCGTCGATCGCCAGCACCACGGCGTCGAGTTCCTGACCCTTCTGGTAGCGGCGCACGGCGAGTTCGCCCGGCTCGTTCCAGTCGAGATCCGACAGGTGGACGAGACCGTCGATGCCGCCGTCGAGACCGATGAAGATGCCGAAGTCGGTGATCGACTTGATCGCGCCGTGCACGCGGTCGCCCTTCTGGTGGTTCTGCGCGAACTCTTCCCACGGATTCGGACGGCACTGCTTCATGCCGAGCGAGATGCGGCGGCGCTCGCCGTCGATGTCGAGGATCATCACTTCGACTTCGTCGCCGACCTGCACGACCTTCGCCGGATTGACGTTCTTGTTGGTCCAGTCCATTTCCGAAACGTGGACGAGACCCTCGACGCCCGGCTCGATCTCGACGAACGAACCGTAATCGGTGATGTTGGTGACCTTGCCGAACAGGCGGGTGCGTTCCGGATAACGACGTTCGATATCGCTCCACGGATCGGCGCCGAGCTGCTTGAGGCCGAGCGACACGCGGCGACGCTCGCGGTCGTACTTGAGAACCTTGACTTCGATTTCCTGGCCAACCTGCACGACTTCGGCCGGATCCTTGACGCGCTTCCACGTCATGTCGGTGATGTGCAGCAGGCCGTCGATGCCGCCGAGGTCGACGAACGCGCCGTACTCGACGAGATTCTTGACGACGCCCTTCAGCACCACGCCTTCCTGGAGGTTGGCGAGCAGCGTGTCACGCTCGGCCGAGTATTCGGCTTCGAGCACTTCGCGACGTGAGACGACGACGTTGTTGCGCAGCTTGTCGAGCTTGATGACCTTGAATTCGAGCGGCTTGCCTTCGAGATACGAGGTATCGCGGACCGGACGGACGTCGACCAGCGAACCCGGCAGGAACGCGCGGACCGTGCCGATGTCGACGGTGAAACCGCCCTTGACCTTGCCGGTGATGATGCCGATGACCGTTTCCTTGTTCTCGAACGCCTTGGCGAGGCGTTCCCAGGTCTTGATGCGCTCGGCCTTTTCCTTCGAGAACTTGGTCTCGCCGAAGCCGTCTTCGACGGTTTCCAGCGCGACTTCGACTTCGTCGCCGACCGCGACCTTGATCTCGCCGTCGACGGCGAACTCGGCAAGGGGGATCACGCCTTCGGACTTCAGGCCCGCATCGACGATGACGACGTCGGGCTTGACCGCCAGCACGCGCGCATTGACGATCGTGCCGGACTGCATGGACTGGCCGCCTTTCAGGCTGGCTTCAAACAACTCAGCGAAACTCTCGCTCATTCGGTACTCGTAAGTTAATGGATATTCCCCACGCTTCATGCTTGGGGTCCTGGTCAGTGAAAAACGGCACGCATCCGTGCTTGCCGGCCACAAGTCCGAGCTCGAAAGCTCGCAACCAATGTTCTGTCTTCGCGCGGCGACGGGACCGGATCCGGACCTAGACGAGCCGCGACGATTGCAACAGGACTTCGATTTTTTCCAGCACACCTGCCGGTGGAAGTCCAGTCGTATCAACGACTTGTGCGCCCTCTGCCGCTTTCAGCGGTGCGATCGGGCGATTGCGGTCGCGCTCGTCGCGGGCGCGTATCTCCTCGCGAAGGGTCGCGATTCTAGCCTCGATCCCCTTTGCACTCAACTGCTTGTGGCGGCGTTGCGCACGCTCGTCGGCGCTCGCGTCCATGAAGATCTTCAGCCGCGCATCGGGGAACACGATCGTGCCCATGTCACGGCCGTCGGCGATCAATCCCGGCGCTTCGCGAAAATCGCGCTGCCGCTGCAGCAGCGCGGCACGCACCGGCGGCTGCACGGCGATCAGCGACGCCAGCGCGCCGGTCGATTCCTTGCGGACGTCGTGCGTCCAGTCTTCGCCGTCGACGAGAATCGCCTCGTCGTCTTCAGTGGCACCGACGAAGCGGATCTTCAAGGCCGGTGCGAGCCGCGCGAGCGCGGCGCCGTCGTGCAGGTCGATGTCGCGGCGATGCCCGGCGAGCGCGAGGATGCGATACAGCGCGCCGCTGTCGAGCCGATGAAAGCCGAGGCGCGTCGCCAGCCAGCGCGTCACCAGTCCCTTGCCGACGCCGCTCGGACCGTCGACGGCGATGACCGGCGCCGGCGCGCCGTCGTGAGACGTGAGGCGTGAGGCGTGAGGTGTCATGTGGTCAGCGCGGCGAGCTGCTGGAAATAACCCGGAAACGTCTTGGCGACGCAGCCGGGATCGTTGATCCGCACTGGTACGCCGCCGCAGGCGGCGAGCGAGAAGCTCATCGCGATACGGTGATCGTCGTAGGTGTCGATCGTCGCCGCGCGCAGCGCCGGCGGCGGCACGATGCGCAGGAAATCGGCGCCAGCCTCGACCGTCGCCCCGAGCTTCGCCAGCTCCGCCGCCATCGCTTCGAGACGATCGGTTTCCTTGACGCGCCAGCTGCCGATGTTGCGCAGCACGCTGGGGCCGTCGGCGAACAGCGCGACGACGGCGACGGTCATCGCCGCGTCGGGAATGTGGTTGAAATCGGCATCGATCGCTTTCGGGCGAAAACCCGCGGCGAGCCCCGGCGAGCGCACTTCGGTCCAATCCTCGCCTTGCGAGACTTCGGCGCCCATCGCCGCCATCACGTCGGCGAAGCGCACATCGCCCTGCAGGCTGGCGCGGCCCATGCCGTGCACGCGCAGCGGCCCGCCGGCGAGCGCGCCGAGCGCGAGGAAATACGATGCCGACGACGCATCGCCTTCGACCGCGAACGTGCCGGGCGCGCGGTAGCGTGCGCCGGCGGCGACCGTGAAGCGCGGGCTGCCGGAAGCCGTGGCCGAGCGCTCGACCGCGACGCCGAAGCGCCGCATCAGCGCGATGCTGAGATCGATGTACGGCCGCGAGATCAATTCGCCTTCGACTTCGACGACCAGCGCGTGCTCGCGCGCCAGCAACGGCGCCGATTGCAGGATGCCGGTCAGGAACTGGCTCGACGCATCGCCGCGCACGCGCACCGGCTGAGCGGCGCGTGCCTGCGCCGGCACGATCCGCAGCGGCGGAAAACCGTCCCGCGCCTCGTAGCTGATACATGCGCCGAGCGGTCGCAGCGCGTCGACCAGATCGCCGATCGGCCGTTCATGCATGCGCGGCACGCCGGACAGACGGTAACGGCCGTCCATGAACGCCAGCACCGCCGCCAGCGTGCGTACCGACAGTCCGGAATTGCCGACGAAGATGTCGGCATCGCGCAGCGGAAAGCGCGTGGCGCCGCGCACGCGCAGACCGTTCGCGCCGCAAATCTCGACCGGCACGCCACAGGACCTCAGCGCGTCGCGCATCACGCGCGTGTCGTCGGAATCGAGCACGCCGGTCAGCCGCGTCTCGCCTTCGGCGAGCGCCGCCAGCAGCAGCGCGCGGATCGACACGCTCTTGGAACCGGGCAGACGCAGTTCGCCGCGCGCCGCACGGATCGGTGCGAGATCGATGAACGTCGTTGCTTTCGCGCTCGCGAGCGTCATTCGATCTGCGACAGATAGCGTTCGCGAACGCCGCGCGCGCGCTCGAACACCGTTTTCATGTCGTCCCAGCGCGCGTCGCGCATCATCTGGCGGATCTGTTGCAGTTCGTCGATCTGCCGGTCCAGCAGTTTGCCGACCGCATCGGCATTGGCGCGGACGATGTCGTGCCACATCTGCGGCGAGCTCGACGCGATCCGCGTGAAATCGCGAAAACCGCCGCCGGCGTTCGGGAAGATGTCGCCGCTGTGTTCGAGGCGATCGAGCATGTCGACGAAGCTGTACGCGAGCACGTGCGGCAGATGCGAGGTCGCCGCGAAGATCGCATCGTGCTGCGCCGCATCCATTTCGACGACGCGCGCGCCGACCGCCTGCCACAGCGCGGCGACCGTCTGCCGCGCCGCGAGGTCCTGGCCGGCATGCGGTGTCAGGATCACGCGATGGCCGCGGAACAGCGCGGCGACGCTGTTGGCGACGCCGCTTTTCTCGGTACCGGCGATCGGATGCGCGGCGACGAACCACGGCGGCAAACCGTCGCAGACCTCCGCGACATCGCGCAGCACGGACTGCTTGGTGCTGCCGACGTCGCTGACGATCGCGCCGGTCTTCAGCGCGCCGATGCAACTGCGCAGTGCGTCGGCGGTGTGCAGCACCGGTACCGCGAGCAACACCAGATCGGCGTCGCGAACCGCCGCCGCCGCGCTGTCGAAGACCGCGTCGACGACGCCGAGCTCCAGCGCGCGCTGCCGCTGCGCGCCGTCCGGATCGAAGCCGCTGACATGCGCGACCTCGCCCGCCTCGCGCAACGCGCGCGCGAACGATCCGCCGATCAGGCCGAGACCGATGACCGCGAGACGGCGAACGCTCACGGCGCCGTCTTCAGCACCGCGGCCAGCGCTTCGAGGAAGCGGTCGTTCTCGGCCGGCGTTCCGACCGTCACGCGCAGGAACTGCGGCATGTCGTACGACGCCAGCGGCCGCACGATCACACCCTGTTCGAGCAGGCCCTGATGGATCGGCGCCGCGTTGCGGCCGAAGCCGATCGCGAGAAAGTTCGCCTGCGACGGCAGCACGCTCAGACCCATCGCGCGCAGCGCATCGGCGAGCCGCGTGCGCTCGCGGCCGTTCAGTTCGACCGACGCGCGGACGTAATCCTGATCGCCGAGCGCCACTTCCGCCGCCAGCAGCGCGAGGCTGTTGTTGTTGAACGGCTGGCGCACGCGGTTCAGCACGTCGGCCAGCGCCGCGCTCGACAGCGAATAGCCGACGCGCAGGCCGGCGAGTCCGTACGCCTTCGAGAACGTGCG
>DASSVA010000320.1:0-4347 GCA_035706385.1 Solimonas sp.
CGCCGGCGACCCCGACAACAGCGAGGAGAAGAAAATGAGAGCTGGCCTGATGCAGTCCGCACCGCTGCTGATTTCGTCGATTCTGGATTTCGCCGAACGCGCGCACGGCCGTCGCGAAATCGTCTCGCGCCTGATCGACGAGCCGCTGTGGCGCTACGACTATGCCGGTCTCGCGCTGCGCGCCCGCAAGACCGCGCAGGCGCTGCGCAAGCTCGGCGTCGACGCCGGCGGCACCGTCAGCTCGCTGGCCTGGAACACGCACCGCCATCTGGAACTGTTCTACGCGGTGCCGGGCATCGGCGCCGTGCTGCACACGGCGAACCCGCGGCTGCATGACGAACAGATCGTCTACACGCTCGAGCACGCCGACAGCACGGTCCTGCTGTTCGACCGCAACCTGCTGCCGCTGGTCGAGCGCATCGCGCCGAAGCTGAATCGCATCCGCACCTACGTGATGCTCAGCGATGCCGAGCGCCACGAGCGCGGCAGCATCGGCGCGCTTTGCCATGAAACGCTGATCGCGGACGAGACCGGCGATCTGCAATGGCCGGTTTTCGACGAGAACGCCGGCGCGGTGCTCTGCTACACCTCCGGCAC
Organism: Solimonas sp.; assembly: GCA_035706385.1. Lineage (GTDB taxonomy): Bacteria > Pseudomonadota > Gammaproteobacteria > Nevskiales > Nevskiaceae > Solimonas. The sequence continues at coordinate 598 of DASSVA010000320.1, forward strand.
GACCGGCAATCCGAAAGGCGTGTTCTACAGCCATCGCGCCATCGTCCTGCATGCGATGGCGGAAAGCCTCGCGTCGGCGTTCGGCTTCACCGCGTTCGACGTGATCATGCCGTGCGCGTCGCTTTATCACGGCACGGCCTGGGGACTGCCGTTCGCCGCGCCGATCTGCGGCGCCAAGTTCGTGCTGTCGGCCGACCGCATGGACGGTGCGAGCCTGCACGAACTGATCGTGAACGAAGGCGTGACGTTCACCGGCGGCGTGCCGACGATCTGGACCAACTATCTGAACTGGCTCGACCAGAACGGCGCCACGCCGGGCAGCCTGAAACGGCTGACGATCGGCGGATCGGCGGTGCCGCGCGTGATGGCCGAAACCTTCCAGAAGCGCTACGGCGTGCAGGTCCTGCAGATCTGGGGCATGACGGAAACCTGCCCGCTCGGCGTCGTCGGCACGCCGACCCCGGCGCTCGCCGCGCACGGTGAGGAACAGATGTGGGACACGCTGTGGACGCGCCAGGGCCGCTTGCAGTTCGGCATCGACGTGCGCTGCGTCGATGAAGAAGGCAACGAAGTGCCGCGCGACGGCACGTCGTCGGGCTCGCTGCAGGTGCGTGGCCCGTGGGTCGTGCAGCGCTATTACAAGCGCGACGAGTCGGCCACCGACGACGACGGCTGGTTCGATACCGGCGACGTCGCGACGCTCGACGAACACGGTTTCCTTCGCCTCACCGACCGAAAGAAGGACGTCATCAAGTCGGGCGGCGAATGGATCAGCTCGATCGATCTGGAAAACATCGCCGCCGGCTGCCCGGGCGTCAAGGTCGCCGCAGCGGTCGGCCTGCCGCATCCGAAATGGGACGAACGGCCGCTGCTGGTCATCGAAGCGCATGCGGAACACGCGCCGAGCAAGGACGACGTGCTGCGGTACCTCGCGCCGCGCATCGTCAAATGGTGGATGCCGGACGACGTCGTCTTCGCACCGGTGCCGCTGACCGCGACCGGCAAGATCGACAAGAAGCTGCTGCGCGAGCGGTATCGGGATCATCTGCGCGGCGCATAGGCCGCATCGCGACGCAGGTCGGCGCTGAGCGCAGCGAAGCCCGACATGTACATTGCGAGATTCCCGTTGGGGTTCGCAGGCTCACTCCAAGCTGCGCATCCGGTTCTCCAGTCGTGCCTCGGTTTGAAATTCGTCATTGCGAGGAGACCGAAGGTCGACGAAGCAATCCAGCTGCAGGGCGCAATCCGGCCGTGCCGCTGGATTGCTTCGCCGCTGCGCGGCTCGCAATGACGGATGCTTTTATTTCAGACTGAGGTGCTATCGGTTCTCCGGCCGGTATTGGGACAACATCGTTGTTTATTTATACTACCGGCTCGCCCGCCCGGCTCGACGACGGGCAAGGAACCGCCGCACAGAACGCGAACCTGGAGTCGCCATGAACGACCAGCAGCACGACTTTGACAAGCACGATTTCTTCCGCAGCGACCGGTTCATCAACGATCCGTATCCGTATTTCGATTACCTGAGGCAGCAGGCGCCGGTGCTGCGCGAGCCGCATCAGGGCATCTTCATGGTCACCGGCTTCGACGAAGCGCTCGAGATCTACAACGACCCCGATCGCTTTTCGTCGTGCATGTCGACGACCGGGCCGTTCGCCGGCTGCCCGATTCCGCTCAAAGGCCACGAGAACGAGGACATCTCCGCGCTGATCGAAGCCTGGCGCGACAAGACACCGTTCTACGATCAGCTGCCGACGATGGACCCGCCGACGCACACGAATCACCGCGCGTTGCTGATGTCGCTGATCACGCCGAAGCGCCTCAAGGAAAACGAGGCGTTCATGTGGAAGCTGGCCGATCAGCAGATCGCCACATTCATCGACAAGGGCGAGTGCGAAATCATGGGCGCGTTCGCGCAACCGTTCGCCGTGCTCGTCGTCTCCGATCTGCTCGGCGTGCCGGCCGAAGACCGCATCAAGTTCCGCCGGCAACTGATCCGCCAGGAACGCGAAGGCGCGACCATCGGCGGAACCGAAGATCGCCACGCCGACCACTCGCCGCTCGAATGGCTGTACAGCACGTTCTCCGCGTATATCGAGGACCGCCGCCGCAATCCCACCGGCGATGTGCTCTCGGGCCTCGCGAAAGCGACGTTCCCGGACAAGTCGGTGCCGACGCCGCTCGACGTCGCGCGGATCGCCGCGAACCTGTTCGCGGCCGGGCAGGAAACCACGGTGCGCCTGCTCAGCTACGCGTTCCAGGTCGTCGGCGATCGCCCCGACCTGCAGAAGCGACTGCGCGACGATCGCAGCCTCATCCCGAATTTCGTCGAGGAATGCCTGCGCATCGAAGGGCCGGTCAAGGGCGATTTCCGCCTCGCGAAGAAGCCGACGCAGGTCGGCGGCGTCGACATCCCCGCCGGCGCGTTCCTCTACATCGCCAACAGCGCCGCCAACCGCGATGCCCGCCGGTTCGAGAATCCCGGCGAGTTCCAGGTCGAACGCGACAACGCCCGCCTGCACGTCGCATTCGGTCGCGGCCGCCACACCTGCCCCGGCGCGCCGCTCGCGCGTGCCGAAGCGGTTGTCGCCCTCAACCGCATGTTCGACAAGACGCGCGACATCCGCATCTCCGAGAAAGTCCACGGCCCGGCCGGCGCGCGCCGCTACGGCTATCTGCCGACGTTCATCCTGCGCGGCCTGACGCATCTCGCGCTGGAGTTCGACCCGGTGCCGGGAGGCGCGAAGTGAAGGTGCGCGTCGATGCCGGTATCTGCGCCGGTTTCAGCGCCTGCCTCGGCGTCTGCCCCGAGGCGTTCGCATTGCATGACGAGGGCTACGCCGTCGTCAAGCTCAGCGAAGTGCCGAAGGAACTCGAAGCGGCGGTACGCGAGGCGGCAAGCCAATGCCCGTCGGGCGCGATTTCGGTGAGCGAGGATCGTCAATAGCGGGCTGCCGGAAAAGGCTTGTGCAGGTCGATCGTCGGGGTTCGCATGCTCACCCCCGACCTTCGCTTGATTTCAACGCTTTACTGCGCCGGCCGCGTCTCCACGCTGCTCGGCCGCGCCAGCAGCCGTTCGCGCCATGCGGCGACGGCCGGTCCCGGCGTGATGTCCATCAGCGGCAGGAATTCGAGGAACGGGATGTACGCGATGTCGGCGAGGCTGTAGTGCTTGCCGACGAGGTAGTCGTTCTCGCCGAGCTGCCGTTCGACGATGGCGAGGTGCCTGGCGATCGCTTTCTGCGCAGCTTCGATCGCGGCCAGGTCCCAGCGTTCCTTCGGCATGAAGCGCTTCGGAAAGATGATCGTGCCGGTCGGTTGCGCCATCTGCAGATCGCAGAGGCGCAGGTGCATGTCGACCAGCGCGCGGCCCTTGGCGTCCGGCGGCGTCAGCGCCGGTTGCGGATGCGTGGCTTCGAGGTACTGCATGATCGCCGCGGACTCGTAGAGCACGAGGCCGTCCTCTTCCAGCGTCGGCACGCGGCCGTACGGATTCAGCGCGAGATAGTCGGCGCCGCGATGCTGGCGCGCGGCCATGTCGATGAGGACCGCGTCGTGCTGCAGGCCCTTTTCGAGCAGCGTGATCAGCACGCGCCGCGCATACGTGGAAAACGGGTGGTAATGCAGGCGGATCATCGGCAACGCTCCTCGTCGTTCGGCGCCGCCGATCATAGCGCGATGCCTCGCGGCGCGATCCGCACTCAGGCCGCCGCCGACACCTGCGCGTACAGAAACGCCAGCCAGACGAAC
>DASSVA010000321.1:0-7697 GCA_035706385.1 Solimonas sp.
CCACCCGTTTGCCGACGTGCGCAACGGCCAGGCGTTCCTCAACGGCATCTACGACAGTCTTCGCCGGTCACCGAAGTGGGACAAGACGCTGCTGGTCATCAACTACGACGAGTGGGGCGGCTTCTTCGATCACGTCGTGCCGCCGTTCATGCCGGTCTCGGACGAGGAACGCGACCAGACCGGCAACGACGGCCAGCTCGGCATCCGCGTGCCGTGTCTGCTGATCGGCCCGCGCGCGCGGCGCGGTCATGTCGCCAAACAGCTGTTCGAGCCGAACTCGATCCTCAAGTTCATGGAATGGCGCTGGGGCCTCGAACCGCTCGGCGTGCGCGCGGCGGTGACGAACAATCTCGCGGCTGCGCTCGACTTCGAGAACCCGCCGCGCACGGACGTGCCGCTCGCATTCGACGTGCCGAGCAATCTCGGTCGCACGGTCGCATGCGGCCTGCAGAGCGTGATGACCAGGAGCATGGATGCGCACGCCGAGGAAGTGCGCGCGCTGCAGGCGAAGGCGAGGGCGGCGGGGTTTCGCTGGTAACGGTCGCGGCGACCGTCATGAACGGTCAATCCGTTCGCCCCGAGTGATCGCGCAGCGATCGTATCGAGAGGTCTGCGTGCGATCCGCGAACGACGATCAATGCCGGCCGCGCGGCCGCAGCACCGTCCACTCGCTGGCTTCCTTCGATGCCTGATAGATGTTCTTGCCGTCCGCCGACAGATACAGATTGTTCCAGTACGCGGTCGTCATCGGTTTCGGATCGGCCGGCGATTTGCTATCGAGCAGCGCCGCGCAGTCTTCGAGCGTCGCGGCCGGCGTTTCGCTCCACGCGTCGCCGATCTTGAGCTGGCAGTTCGGCAGCGGCGCGCCGAGATCGTCGAGCGTGGTCTTCGGCTCGTACGCTTCCGACGACAGCGTCGTCGATTTGTAAGTCTGTTCGCCGGGCCCGGCCTGCGCGCGTTGCGGCGTTTGCGCGTATGCGGCCGTCATCAGGCCGGCGGCGCAGGCGAGGGCGAGAAAAGCATGGCGCGACATGGCGGCTCCGCTGCGATGGATCTGCCGCGCATCTTAGAGGCGATCGCGCCGCGTTGCAGCGCGATCCGACCGATGGCGAGCGCGCTCAGCCCGGCGGCACGGCGAAGCCGTGGGCGCGCGCGAACTCGGCGAGTTCGCGATTCTCGCGCTGATGCGCGACACGTTCGCGCGTCACCGGATCGAGCTCGTGCAAGGCCTTGCCGGCGGCGGCGCTGGTGTCGGTCGAGCACATCGGGCTCGCCGGACCGGCCGGTACCGCGAAACTCGGCGCGTCGCTGCGCGGCGGGTTCGCGAAATCGAGCGCATGCGCGATGTTCATCGACCAGTCGCCGCGCGCGCCGAGCGGTTCGAAGCCGAAGCGCCACGCGAGGAAGTTCAGGATCGAATTCGGATCGAGCGGCAGGTGGCTGACGTAACCGCGCCGCGCGCGCGGACCGATCAGCATGCACGGCACGCGAAAGCCGAGCCTGCCGTCGTTGCCGAGCGCCGCTTCGGCATCGGTGACCGGCCCGACCGGCGGCGCGACGTGATCGTAGAAGCCGCCCCATTCGTCGTAATTGACGATCAGCAGCGTGCGTTGCCACTGCGGCGAATTGCGCAGCGCTTCGTAGACCGAATTGACGAATGCCTGGCCGAGACGGATGTCGGCCTGCGGATGATCGTCCTCGGACGTGCCGTCCGGACTTTCGACGTTGAACTTCGGATCGACGTAGCTGACCGCCGGCAGATTGCCGGCGGCGGCGTCGCGGAGAAAACGATCGTAGCTTTTCGAGATCAGCAGCGTGTCGGGAATGCCGCTGGCGAGCGCGATGAACGGCAGGTCGCGGTAGTAATAACGATGCGACACGCCGACGCCGCGCAGCCGGTCCCAGACGCTCGGCAGCGTCGAGATCTTGAAATCGTTCGACAGCCGGTCGGTCTGGCCGAGGTGCATGTACATGCGGTTCGGATACGTCGAGGCGAGGATGCCGCTGTGGTAGTGATCGCAGACCGTGTATTCGGCGGCGACGCCGGCATAGAACGGCAGATCGTCGGCGGTGTAATAGCCGATCGGGAACAGATCGCCGACCTGCGTCGGATCGGTCAGCAGCCAGCCGTCGAGCTTGCCGTCGTTGTAATGCGTGCGGCCGCCGTCGTAACCGTGGTTCGGATCGCCGAGACCGCAGCCCTGGAAATCGGGCGACAGCGGATAGGTTTTCTGCGGCGTGCCGTCGCGATCCTTGAACGTCAGCCCGCCCTGCCTGCCGTGCGCGCCGGGCACCCAGCCGAGGAAGTGATCGAACGAGCGGTTTTCCATCATCAGCACGACGACGTGGTCGATGCCGCTGTCGGCGGGATTCGCCGGCAGCGTCGCCGTCTCGTAACCGGCGCCGCTGCCGTCGTCGTCGTCGGAATCGCTGCCGCAGCCGCTCAGCAGCGACGCGCCGGTGACGCCGGCGACGCCCGCACCGGCGACGCCGGCGAGAAAGCGGCGGCGGCCGTGGTTGCGCGGATGCTGGTTGTCGTTGTCCATCATTCCCCCGGATCAGCGTCATGGTTCGATCGATGCCGAGCATCGCATCGTCCGATGACGATGTAGTGATACCCGGCGCGGCGCGCTCCGGGGGACGAGGCGTCGCGGTTCGCGGGCGTCATGCGATTCGATCGCAGGCCGCTGCTCCGCGGGCCGATGATAACAATGGCCGCCGCCCGCGCGGCGACCGGCGCTCAGAAACGATAGCGCGGCAGGCGATGGACGTAGGCGATCGCCGCGCCGTCGGCCATCGCCTTGAGTTCGACGACCGTCTGCCGGACGACCGGCGCGGTGTAGCCCATGTCGCCGAGATAGCGCGTCACCGTCACCAGCTTCGATTCGCAACTGCGCTCGACGTCGGTGGCGAGCTGCAGCGGATCGCGCACGTCGGTGCCGACATAACGTTCGCCGAGCGTGTCCTGCAGGCATTCGCGGTACGGCACCGACAGCGACGTGGCGTGTTGCAGATGCGCCGGACTGACCGCGGTCGGCGGCGTCTGGGCGTAGGCGGAACAGGCCGCGAACGCGGCGAGGGCGAGCAGATGACGCATGGCGAGTCCCGGGAACGATTCCCTGCGGCGGAAAGCAACGGCTTCAGGCTAGCGCTTCGCGCGCCGGGCACGATCCCGTCGCCGATCGGCGGATGCGATCGGCAGACCGGCGCGCCGGATCAGGACGCCGCGCCGGCGGCGCGCCGCATCCGCGCGAGAAAGCCCATGACGCGCGTCGCGACGCCGATTTCGTCCGGCGCCTTGATCGTCTCGACCGCATGCGCGGCGCGCAGTGCCGGCGCGCTGCGCAGCGCGCGGTGATGGCGCAGCGCGCTGGCCAGGCTCATGCTGAACGCGCCGCGGCGCAGCGGTTTCGGCAGCAGGCGGTAGACCTGTCCCTGGTTGATCAGGCCGATGAACACCGATACGTCGGCGAACGGCGTCAGCACGATGGTCACCACCTCCGGCCGTTCGGCCTTCAGCATCTTCAGCAGGCCGGTGACGCTTTGCCGGGCGACTGCGAGTTCGGATACGACGACGCCGATCGCTTCGTTCTCCAGCGCGCGCAGCGCCGCGTCGAGATCGCGCGCCCAGATCACCGGCTGCGAGCTGCCGACGATGTCCTGCACGGCGTGATGAATCTCGTGATCGTCGTCGAGCACGAGGATGGTTTCCGGGCGCGCCAGTTCCGGCGCGACGAACTGGCCGGTCTCGGTCTGCAGCGGCTCCGGCGGCGCGGCCGGTCCGGCGGCGAACAGCGACGCGGAGATGCCGGCCGCCTGCGCGACCGTGTCGCGCAGCTCGGCCGCGTCCCAGGGTTTGTTGACGAAACGGAAGATTTCGCCCTCGTTGACCGACGCGACGACGGCGTCGAGTTCCGAATAGCCGGTCAGCAGGATGCGCATGGTGTGCGGCGAGCGCGCGCGGACCTGTTTGAGCAGTTCGGCGCCGCGCATCTGCGGCATGCGCTGATCGCTGACGGCGACGTGCACGCGCTGCTCGGCGACCGCGCGCAGCGCGATGCCGGGATCGGTCGTCGCGATCACCTCGTACTGTGTGCGGAACAGCATCGCCAGCGAGCGCAGGATGCGCTCCTCGTCGTCGATCAGCAGCAGCGTCGGCTTCGTCATCGCGCGCTTCCTAGGCGGCGATCGCCGGTTCGGCCGCCGGCGACAGCGGCAGCGAGACGACGAACTTGGTGCCGCGCCGCGGTTCGGAGACGACGTGCAGCGTGCCGCCGTGCGCGTGGATGATCTGCTGCGAGATCGACAGGCCCAGGCCGGTGCCCTGGCCGACCGGCTTGGTCGTGAAGAACGGATCGAAGATCTTCGCCAGATGTTCCGGCGCGATGCCGCGACCGTTGTCCTGGATGTGGATGCGCAGCCAGTCGCCGTCGGCCTCGGTGCGGATCAGCAGCTTGCCGCCGTCGTCGGCGACCGCCTGGCCGGCGTTGGTGATGAGATTCAGCAGCACCTGGTTGATCTGCGACGGCGAGCACTTCACCGCCGGCAGGTTATCGCCGTAACGGCGGATCACCGTCAGGCGATGCTTGATCGCGTTGTGCGCGATCACCAGCGTCTGCTCGATGCAGTCGTTGATCGACACCTCGGCGACGCGCGACTGGTCGAGCCGCGAGAAGTTGCGCAGATTGACGACCAGATCGCGGATCGTGTCGACGCCGTGCACGGTGTCGCGCAGCAAGGCGCGCGTGTCGCCGAGCAGTTCCGGGTCCGCGAGCGAGGTGCCGAACTCGCCGCAGCGACCGATCTGCGCCGCCAGCGCCGCTTCGTCGAGATCGTCCGCGGTCAGCATCCGCAGCAGCTTGCGATGTTCGCCGAGCGCCTGCGCGCCTTCCTCGAACAGGCCGGTGACCATCTCGACGTTGTTGCGCACGTAGCCGAGCGGCGTGTTGATCTCGTGCGCGATGCCGGCGACCATCTGGCCGAGCGACGCCATCTTCTCCGATTGCACGAGCTGCGCCTGCGAAGCCTGCAGCGCCGCGAACGCGGCATCGACGCGCTGCTGCAGCGCCGACAGCAGATCGACCGCGACGCCCATGCCGGCATAGCGCCCGCCGTCCTCGATCACGAAATCCTCGGTGATCGGCGCGCCGAGCCGGGTCGCGACGAACCGCGCCGCCGCGTCGAGCGGTGCCTCGATGGCGACGCGGATCGGTTGCGGATTCATCAGCGTCGTCACCGGCCGGCTGCCGTACAGCTCGCGGCCGAAGCGGCGCAGGAACACGTGGTTCAGCGTGTGGCGGCTGATCGTGCCGACGACGCGTCCGCCGACAACGATCGGCAGGCACAGCATGCGCGCGTTCGCCGCTTCGAGGAACGCGTCGGCCGCGGCATCGACCGTCGCGGTCGGCGGCAGCGGCGCGACGTCGAGCCGCAATCGTGCCAGGTCGGCGGGCGGCGTCACGGCGCTTGGCAGGGAAGCACTCATCGGCGCGCGAGCGTAAACGCGCGATGTGAAGGTCTCGTGGCGGATCGGTGACGGGCACGAGGGCGTCCCGGATGTGGGCGGGATGGCCCCGATCCAAATTGAAACACTCGTCATTGCGAGCCGCATCGCGGTGAAGCAATCCAGCGGCGCAGCTGGATCGAGCGGCGCAACTGGATTGCTTCGTCGGCCTTCGGCCTCCTCGCAATGACGAATCGGGCTGTCGTTGTGACGAGAGCGCCCGCAATACGCGCCAAGCGCGCGTCACGAACAGCCGTCAGTCGATCTCCACAATCCCAGCTGTCCGGCTCGCCGGCAACCCCGCATGCCGCTTGACCGCCCAGCAGCGGTGCGCCGGCGGCGGCCGCTTGAAATCCTCGGCCAGCGTCTGCGCGGTGATGTCGCGCGCGTCGAACTGGGTTTCGATCAGCGCGTCGAGCTTGAAGCCGCGACGGTTCGTCGAGAAATACAGCGTGCCGTCCGGCGCGAGCAGCGCCATCGTGTCGCGGATCAGGCGGCCGTGGTCGCGCTGGATGTCGAGCGTGCCTTCCATCTTCTTCGAGTTCGAGAACGTCGGCGGATCGAGGAAGATCAGATCGAACTGCGGCGGCGCCGGCAGCTTCGCGCGTTCTTCGAGCCACAGCACGCAGTCGGCGCGCGCCAGCGCGTGACGCGGCAGCCGTTCACCCGGCGGCGGCGGCCGTTCGAAGCGTTTGGAATGATGGTCGTTCAGCAGCAGATTGCGCTGCGCCCATTCCAGATACGTGTTCGACATGTCGAGCGACAACGTCGTCGCCGCGCCGCCCTGCGCGGCATGCACGCTCGCCGCGCCGGTGTAGCAGAACAGGTTGAGAAAGCGCTTGCCGGCCGCCTCGCGCTGGATGCGCTCGCGGATCGGCCGGTGATCGAGGAACAGGCCGGTGTCGAGATAATCGTCGAAATTCACGTGCAGCTTGCAGCCGTGCTCGTCGACGACATGCATCCGCGCGCCGTCGCTCTGGCGCTGGTACTGGCTCGCGCCTTTCTGCGATTGCCGCAGCTTGTAATGCAGCCGCGCCGGCGGAATCTCCAGCACCGATTGCACGCCGGCGAGCGCGCCGCGCAGGCGCTTTTCGGCGCGATGCGGATCGACGGTCTTCGGCGCCGCGTATTCCTGGACATGCGCATGCCGTTCGCCGTCGACCGTTTCGTACAGATCGACGGCGACCGCGTATTCCGGAAGGTCGGCATCGTAGACGCGCCAGCAATTCACGTCGGCGCGCTTCGCCCATCTGCCGAGATGCTTGAGGTTCTTGCGCAGGCGATTGACAAAGTCCGCCGCGCCAGCGGCACCGCTGTCCCTCTCCCTCTGGGAGAGTGGAGGACCATCCGCGGATGCGGATGGTGGGGTGAGGGTCGCCGGTGCAATCTCGAACCTGAGCAGCTTGCACGCAATCGCGCCGTTGTACAGCGACGAGATTTTTTCGGCGCGCAGACCGAGCCGCGGCGAGAGATCGTCGCGCGCGGTGAAGAAGCCGAAGCGCCAGCCGGCGAAATGCTGTTTCAGCGACACGCCGAGCAGCGAATACAGCTTCACCAGTTCGGCATCGTTGGCGAGCCGTTCGCCATACGGCGGATTGGTGACGACCAGACCCGGTGTTGCGCGCGGCGGCCGCGCGTCGATCGCGTCGCCGGCGCTCAGCACCAGCTTGCCGGCGAGACCGGCGCGTTCGGCGTTCGCGCGCGCCGCGCTGATCGCGCGCGGCTCCAGATCATGGCCGTGGAAGCGTGCACCGAGTTTTGCGAGCCCGTCGGCGCGGCGCTGCTCAGCTTCTTCGACGAGCCGGGCCCAGATCGCCGGCTTGTGATCGAGCCAGGCTTCGAAACCCCAGCGCGTGCGCAGGATGCCCGGCGCGATGTCGGCCGCCAGCCACGCGCCTTCGATCAGCAGCGTGCCGGAACCGCACATCGGATCGACGAGCGGCGCATCGGCGTCCGTCATCAGTTCCGGCCAGCCGGCGCGGACGAGGATCGCGCACGCGAGGTTCTCCTTCAGCGGCGCCTCGACGCCGCGCGCGCGATAACCGCGGCGGTGCAGGCTCTCGCCGGCGAGATCGAGGCTCAGCGAACCCTGTTCGCGATCGAGATGCAGATGCAGGCGGATGTCCGGCGCATCGGTGTCGACGTTCGGCCGTTCGAGGCCGGCGGCGCGAAAGCCGTCGACGATCGCGTCTTT
>DASSVA010000322.1:0-10144 GCA_035706385.1 Solimonas sp.
GGAACGCGTCGCCGAATCGCTGGCGCGCGCCGACGTGCAGAAACGGATGGCCGAGCTGCGCGCCTCGCTCAAGGGCCAGCGCCTGATCCTGTCGATCGAGCGGCTCGATTACACCAAGGGCACGCTGGAAAAACTCGTCGCGTTCGAGCAGTTGCTCAACGAGCATCCGGAACTGGTCGGCAAGGTCACGCTGATCACAGTCTGCGTGCCGGCCGCCAGGGAAATGACCGTCTACCGGCAGTTGCAGCGCCATATCGAAGAAGCGGTCGGCCGCATCAATGGCCGTTTCTCGCGCGTCGGCTGGACGCCGGTGCAGTTCTTCGCGCGGCCGCTGCCGTTCCACGAGGTCGTCGCGTATTACACGATGGCCGATCTGATGTGGATCACGCCGCTGCGCGACGGGCTCAATCTGGTCGCCAAGGAATATGTCGCCGCGCAGGGGCTGTGCGGCGGACGCGGCGTGCTGGTGCTGTCGGAATTCGCCGGCGCCGCGGCCGAACTCAAAGGCGCGATCCTCACCAACCCGCACGACATCGAGGATCTCAAGAACGCCTGCTACATCGGTCTCAACATCGGCCAGGCCGAAGCCGAAGCGCGCCTGCGCCAGCTGTTCGACATCGTCCGCCACTACGACAACCGGCGCTGGGGCGAGGACTTTCTCGAATCGGTGTCGCTCGATGAAAGCAGACAACGCGCCAGCGCCTGATTGTCGCCACTTCCGTACCGCGGTCGCGGGTCGTTAAGGCGCGCGACTGCGGTACGCCGACAGAATCGCCGGCGATGATTCGTCACCTTTATTCACTTTCATCGCTGCTGCTCGGCACGGCCTTGCTGCTGGCCGGCACCGGCCTGTTCGGCACCCTGCTCGCCGTGCGCGGCGGGCTCGAAGGCTTCGCGCCGAACGTGCTGGGCCTGGTGATGTCGGCGTATTTCGCCGGTTATCTGCTCGGCACCTGCATCAACCCGCGCATCATCCATCGCGTCGGCCACATCCGCGCGTTCGCGATCTTCGCCGCGCTCGCATCGTGCACGGCGATCCTGCACGCGCTGTTCATTTCGCCGCCGGTCTGGGCCGCGCTGCGCGTCGTCACCGGCGCCTGCATGGTCGGCCTTTATACCGTCGTCGAAAGCTGGCTCAACACGCGCGCCGCGCCGGAACAGCGCAGCCGCGTGTTCGCGAGCTACATGGTCGTCAACTTCACGGCGCTGACGGTCGGCCAGTTCCTGCTCGCGCTGTATCCGGTGTCCGGCATGCAACTGTTCGGCATCGTCGCGATGCTGGTCTCGCTGTCGCTGGTGCCGGTGGCGATGACATCGATTCCGCAGCCGCTGCCGGTCCACACGCCGCGCCTCGGCCTGCACGCGCTGTATCGCAAGGCGCCGACCGGCATCGCCGGCGCCTTCGTCGGCGGCCTCGCGCTCGGCGCTTTCTGGGGCCTCGGCGCGGCGTCGGCGCAGCGCTTCGGCTTCGACGAAACCGGCACCGCGCACTTCATGTCGATCACGATCATCGGCGGCGCGCTGCTGCAGTGGCCGATCGGCCGCTGGTCGGACGGCAGCCGCGATCGGCGGCGCGTGCTGTTCGCGATCACCGCCGGCGCGGCCGGCGCCGCGCTGCTCGGCGCACTGTCCGGCGCGGCGTGGCATGCCTTGCTGTTCGCGCTGCTGTTCGTGTTCGGCGGCCTCGCGTTCGCGATCTATCCGATCTGCATCGCGCTGACCAACGATCGCCTGACGCGCGAGGAAATCCAGCAGAGCGCCAGCAGCCTGCTGCTGCTCAACGGCGCCGGCGCGGCGCTCGGCCCGGCACTGGCCGGCGTGCTGATGAGCCATCTCGGACCGCGCGCGCTGTTCGTGTATTTCTCGATCGTGCTCGGCGCGCTCGCGCTGTACACGCTGTGGCGACTCGGCAATTCGAGCGAAGCACCGGCCGCGACGGCCTTCCAGGCGATGGTGCGGACGACGCCGGAAGCTGCGCACATGCTGGAGGACGAGTCGGCGTAGCCCGGATGTCGTCCAGGCGTAAACCTATCACCTGCCGTTTTTTGCGGGAGCGGGCCAAGCCCGCGACCCGGTACCGCCATTGAAATACCCGGTCGCGCCGAAGCGGCGCTCCCGCAGTGGGCCGCTATTTCAGCAGCGCCATCCGCAACTCGGTCTTGCCCTTGTTGATGTGTTCGATCTTGACCGGGATGTAGTCGCGCGACGGCGCCAGCCAGTAGCGATACGACTTCTTCGGATTGTCGACGCGCTCGACGCGCACCGTGTCGAACGTGCCGGCCGGCGTCTGCACCGACTCGCTGCCCTGGATGCGGAAGCGGTAATTCTTCAGCTTCTTCTCGTCGAGGAACGCGAAGTCGCGCTCGAGGCCGACGCGGCCGGCGTTGCGCGCCGTCCACAGGCGCACCGCTTCCTGGATCGAGAAGCGGTCGTAGACCGGATCGGGCACGCGGATCTCGACGACGTCGCCGCCCTGGATCATCTTCACGCGCTGCGTCTTCGCGTCGAAATCGAGCGTGAAGTTGTCGTCGCTGCGACGATCGTTGCTGTACTGGAAATGCGTCGGATAGACCTGCCCGTCGCGCACGCAGAACGTGCTGAATTCGTTCGGCGAGCCGTAGGTCCAGCGCACGATCGCGATCGGATCGGTTTCCGAGTGGTAGTCGAAGCAGTCGTTGCCGATCGGCTTCAGCGAGATCGTGCCTTCGCCGAGCGTGACGCTGCCCCACTCGACGCTGTAGCGATCGGCACGCGCGGCCCAGAAATCGACGCCGAGCGCGACCGGCTCCGGCTCGCTGCTTTCGGCATTCGCCGCCGCGTTCGAAGCGGCGGCCGTCGCCGCGGCATTGCTCGCGGCCTGTTCGGCAAAAGCCGGTCGCATCAGCAACAGCAACATCGCAATGCCGATCCCCGCTGCAGGCTTGCGCAACTGCGTCATCGAAATTTCTCCTCGACTGCTTCCAGCCCCACTGGTGCGGCGAGGATCCGTCCCCGCAGCCGGACCTGCGATCCGGACAGCGCCAACTCGCCGCGGGCCATCCAGGCCACCGCCTGCGGATAGATCTTCAGCTCGATCTCATCCATGACGCGAGCGGCGAGTGTCACGGCATCATCGTCGGGGCGCACGCTTAATTCGCCCTGAATGACGAGCGGCCCGCCGTCGAGCTCGTCGGTGACGAAGTGTACGGTCGCGCCATGTCGCGCGTCGCCGGCCGCGAGCGCCGCTTCGTGCGTGCGCAGCCCCGGATGGCGCGGCAGCAGCGACGGATGGATGTTGAGCATGCGGCCGGCGAACGCGGCGATGAACGCCGGCGTCAGGATGCGCATGAAGCCGGCCAGCACGACGATGTCCGGCGCATGCGCGCGCAGCCGCGCGAGCATCGCCGCATCGAACGCCTCGCGACTCGCGTAATCGCGATGCGACAGCACGTCAGTGGCGATGCCGGCACGGCGCGCCCGTTCGAGCCCGCCGGCGTCGGCACGATTGCTGAACACGCAGACGATCGCCCCGTCGATGCGGCCGTCCGCGCAGGCGTCGATCAGCGCCTGCAGATTGCGGCCGCCGCCGGAAATCAGAACCGCGATGCGCGCGCTCATAAGTCCGTTATGTGAACGTCATTGCGACCGCGAGCGCAGCGAGTGGGAAGCAATCCAGCCGCACTGCCGGATCGGCCGGCGCGCCGGATTGCTTCGGCGCTGCGCGCCTCGCAATGACGAAATTCATGCGGGGTGACACCGCGGTCGACCGCTCAGGCAAAACGGACGTCCTGCTTGCCCTTGACGATCTCGCCCATCAGGAACGGTTTGACGCCGGACTTCTTCAGCGACTTCAGCGCCGCATCGGCTTCGAGCCGCGGCACGATCAGCACGAAGCCGACGCCATTGTTGAACACGCGCCACATCTCGTCCTGCGCGACGCCGCCTTTTTCCTGCAGCCAGTCGAAGATCGCCGGCCGCTGCCAGGCCTGCGTGTCGACGACCGCGGCGATGCCTTTGGCGAAGCAGCGCGGCAGGTTGCCGGTGATGCCGCCGCCGGTGATGTGCGACATGCCGCGCACCTTGATGCCCTGTTCGAGCAGCTTGAGCACCGGCTTGACGTAGATATTGGTCGGCGCCATCAGCGCGTCGGCGAGCGTGCCCTTGCCGAACGGCGTGGCCAGATCGGCTTTCGCGACTTCGAGAATCTTGCGGACCAGCGAATAACCGTTCGAATGCGGACCCGACGACGGCAGGCCGATCAGCACGTCGCCGATCCTGATCTTGCTGCCGTCGATGATCTTCGACTGCTCGGCGACCGCGACGCAGAAACCGGCGACGTCGAAATCGCCGGCCTGGTACATGCCCGGCATTTCCGCGGTCTCGCCGCCGACCAGCGCGCAGCCGGCGAGCTTGCAGCCGTGCGCGACGCCCTTGATGACCTGCGCGGCGATCTTGCGGTCGAGCTTGCCGGTCGCGTAGTAGTCGAGGAAGAACAGCGGCTCGGCGCCGGAGACCAGCACGTCGTTGACGCACATCGCGACCAGATCCTGGCCGAGACCCTGCACGCGGCCGCTGTCGATGCCGAGGCGCAGCTTGGTGCCGACGCCGTCGGTGCCGGACACCAGCACCGGCTTCCTGTATTTCTTCGGCAGACCGACCAGCGCGCCGAAACCGCCGACGCCGGCCAGCACTTCCGGGCGGCGCGTCGACTTGACGATCTTCTTGATGTCGTCGACCAGCGCGTCGCCCGCGTCGATATCGACGCCGGCGTCGCGGTAGCTCAGCCCGGTGCTCTTCTTCATTCGTCTGCCTTGGGG
Organism: Solimonas sp.; assembly: GCA_035706385.1. Classification (GTDB taxonomy): domain Bacteria; phylum Pseudomonadota; class Gammaproteobacteria; order Nevskiales; family Nevskiaceae; genus Solimonas. Next base: position 4,797 of record DASSVA010000322.1, read on the forward strand.
TTTCGAAAATGGAAAATCGCCGGCGCCGAACCGGCGGCCGACGGATTGCCTGTCATTTTAGCGGGACGCACCCGATAATTTGGCCATGCGCCTCCTGATCGCCGTCATTTTTGCCGTTCTCGCCCTGCCCGCCGTACCGGCGGCCGCGCAGAGCGATGCCGCCGCCAATCCGTACGAAGGCCGCGCGCCGGTCGCCGACCAGAGCAGCGCGAGCCGCGACGGCGGCCTGCGCAACGCGCTGGCCCAGGTCGTCGAGCGCGTCAGCGGCCCCGGCAGCGCGGTCGGCGCCGCCGCCGTCGTCGCCAATGCGCCGAATCTCGTGCAGCGCTACGGCTACGAGACCGGCGACGGCGGCGCGCTGCAACTGGTCGCCAGCTTCGACCGCAACGCCGTCGACCGCCAGCTGCGCGCCGCCGGCCTGCCGGTCTGGGGCGTCAGCTCGGCACCGGCGCAGAGCACCGATCTGACTGTCAGCGGCGTGCGCAGCAGCGCCGATTACGCGCGCACGCTGAACGCGCTGCGCGCGGTCGCCGGCGTGCGCCGCGTCACCGTGCTCGGCGCCGAGGCCGATCGTCTGTCGCTGGCGGTCGATGCCGAAGGCGGCGCCGCGCGGCTGGCCGGCGAGATCGGCAACGGGCCGCAGTTCGTCCGCGATCCGAATGCCGCGCCCGGCGTGCTCGGCCTGCACCTCGTGCGATGAACGCGACGGGCGAGGTCGACATGTCGTTCAAGCGGCACTGGCCGTGGTACGCCGGCGCGCTGGCGATCCTGGTGCTGCTGTGGTTCCTGACGCCGATCCTCGCGCCGTTCGTGGTCGGCGCCGGCATCGCCTATCTCGGCGACCCGACCGCCGATCGCCTCGAACGGCTCGGCCTGTCGCGGACCGCGTCGGTCGCGATCGTCTTCACCGGCATCGTCATCGCCATCCTGCTGCTGCTCGTGCTGCTCGCGCCGATGCTGTACGAGCAGAGCGTCGCGCTGATCCACAACATTCCGGCGTGGATCAACTGGATTCTCGACAGCGGCCTGCCGAAGCTCGGCATCCGCGCGCCGGCCGGCACGCATCTCGACGCCGACGGCCTGCAGCAGATCGTCAGCGAGCACTGGTCGCAGGCCGGCGGCGTCGTCAAATCGCTGTGGCTGCACGTCTCGGCGTCCGGCAAGGTGTTCGCGACGATGGCGGCGAACCTGCTGATGATCCCGATCGTCAGCTTCTACCTGATGCGCGACTGGGACCGTCTCGTCGCGTGGATCGCGACGCTGATCCCGCCGCGCGCGCTGCCGCGCACGCAGCGCTTCGCGCGCGAGGCCGACGACGTGCTCGGCTCGTTCATCCGCGGCCAGCTGCTGGTGATGACCGCGCTCGCGGCGATCTACTCGATCGGCCTGACGCTGACCGGCCTGTCGCTCGGCCTGATCATCGGCGTGATCGCCGGCCTGCTCAGCTTCGTGCCGTATCTCGGTTTCGCGGTCGGCTTCGGCGCCGCGCTGATCGCGATGCTGGTGCAGACGCACGAATGGCTGCCGCTGCTGTGGATCTGCCTGGTGTTCGGCATCGGCCAGGTGCTCGAAAGCGCGGTGCTGACGCCGATCCTGGTCGGCGACAAGATCGGCATGCATCCGGTCGCGGTGATCTTCGCGGTGATGGCCGGCGGCCAGCTGTTCGGCTTCATCGGCGTGCTCGTCGCATTGCCGGTCTCGGCGGTGCTCGCGGTCGCCTTGCGTCACGCCAAGGAGGAATGGCTGCGCAGCCCGCTGTATCTGGCCGGCGCCGACGCGCCCGCCGCGCCGCCGCCGGACGAAGCGCCGCCGCACGAATGAAGGGCCAGCAACTCGCGCTCGCCGTGCAGTTGCGCGATACGGCGAGCTTCGCCAGCTACTGGCCCGGCGGCAACGCCGACACGGTCGCCGCGCTGCGCGAACTGCATCATCCGACGCTGCTGTACGGGCCGCCGCAGTCCGGCCGCACGCATCTGTTGCAGGCGGTCTGTCGCGAACGCGGCGGCGCGTACCTGCCGCTGCGCGAGATCGCCGCCTACGGCCCCGACGCGCTCGACGGTTTCGATGCGCCGTCGCTGCTCGCGCTCGACGATCTCGACGCCGTCATCGACGCGCGCGACTGGGCGCTGACGCTGCTGCGGCTGATCGACCGCCGCCGCGCCGCCGGCCAGGCGTTCGTGCTGTCGGCGAACGCGCCGCCGGAACATCTGGCGTGCGCCCTCCCCGACCTGCGCACGCGGCTCGCCGCCTGCGTCGTCGTCGGCCTCGCGCCGCTCGACGACGACGCGCGCGCCGCACTGCTGCGCGATCGCGCGCAGGCGCGCGGCCTGACGCTGTCCGACGAGGTGACGCGCTGGCTGCTGAAAACGCAGTCGCGCACACCCGGCGCGCTGCTCGACGCGCTCGCCGCGCTCGACGCCGCATCGCTGCGCGACAAGCGCCGGCTGACGCTGCCGTTCGCGCAATCTGTGCTGAAAATCCCGGCCGCGTAGCGGCGTTGGACAGCGTCGACGGCGCGGCGTACCGTGCGCGCGCCTTCGAACCGGAACCCCGATGGATCGCCGTCGCGTCGCCGTCTGTTTCTGCGGTGCTGCCGCCTTCGTGCCGCTGTACGCGCCACAATCGCTGCTGCCGCTGCTGCGCGACTTCGTCGGCCAGAACGCGGCGATGGCCGGCGCGATCGTCTCGGCCGGCACCGCCGGCGTCGCGATCGCCGCACCGCTGGTCGGCCGCCTCGCCGACCGCCTTGGACGTCGTCGCGTCATCGTCCTCGCCGCGTTTCTCGCGGCGATCCCGAGCCTGCTGTCGGCGCTCGCGCCGACGCCGCAACTGCTGGTCGCGGCGCGTCTGCTCGAAGGCCTCGCGCTGCCCGGCGTCTTCGCGGTCACCGTCGCCTATACCGCCGATCAATGGCCGCCGGCCGAAGCGCGCGCGGTCACCGCGCTGTACATGGCCGGCACGATCGCCGGCGGCTTCTGCGGCCGCCTGCTGTCAGGCGTCGTCGCCGAGTTCTGCGGCTGGCGCTGGGGGTTCGTCGCGCTCGCGCTGCTGCAGGTGGTTCTCGCGATCCTGATCCGCGCGTGGCTGACCGCCGACCGGCCGGCACCGCGCAGCGCGCAGACGCCGCGCGTGAAATTCAGCGAACTGCTCGGCAACCGCGCGCTCGGCGCGGTCAACGCCGCCGGCTTCGCGCTGCTGTTCGCGCTGGTCGCCGGCTTCACGTACATCTCGCTGCGGCTCGCCGAACCGCCGTTCGATCTCGGGCCGGGCGGCCTGTCGGCGATCTTCGTCGTCTATCTGGTCAGCGTCGTGACGACGCCGCTCGCCGGCCGCCTGCTCAATCGTCACGGCCATTCGCGGGTGCTGGCGTTCGCGTGGAGCGTCGCGATCGCCGGCCTGCTGGTCACGATCGTGCCGTCGCTGGCGGCGGTGATCGTCGGCCTCGTGCTGTTCTCGGCCGGCCTGTTCTGCGCGCAGACCGCGGCGACGACTTTCGTCGGCGAAGCGGTGCCGCATGCGCGCGGCGCCGCGGTCGGCCTGTACGTGACCAGTTACTACGTCGGCGGCACGGTCGGTGGCGTGCTGCCGGCGCCGTTGTGGACGCATTTCGGCTGGCCCGGTGTCGTCGCGCTGATCGCGTTCGCCGGCATCGCGTCGGTGCTGCTCGGACAGCGCGGCTTCCGTCATCACGCGGCGATGCTCGCCGCGCGTCGCTGAGCGGGCCGGCACGCACGACGCGTCGATCGGGCAAAATATCCGTTTGCCCCTCGCGTGGAGTGTTCACCGTGTCCCGCCATTTCCCCCGTGTCGATCCCGATGGCCTGCTCGAATACTCGGTGGTGTTCACCGATCGCGCGGTCAATCACATGTCGCCGCTGTTCCAGCAGGCGATGCGCGAAATCTCGGCGACGCTGAAACGGGTCTACAACGCCGAATCGGCGATCGTCGTGCCGGGCGGCGGCTCGTTCGGGATGGAAGCGGTCGCGCGCCAGTTCGCCGGCGGCCGGCACGCGCTGGTGATCCGCAACGGCTGGTTCAGCTACCGCTGGTCGCAGATTTTCGAAATGGGCGGCATCGTCGCGCGCGAAACCGTGCTGAAGGCGCAGCCGCAGCACGGCGGCGCGCAGGCGCCGTGGGCGCCGCCGGCGATCGAAACGGTCGAGGCGACGATCCGCCGCGAGCGTCCCGATCTGGTGTTCGCGGCGCATGTCGAGACCGCGTCCGGCATGCTGCTGCCCGACGCTTACCTGCGGCGCGTCGCCGACGCCGTGCACGCGCACGGCGGGCTGTTCGTGCTCGACTGCGTCGCGTCCGGCGCGCTGTGGGTCGACATGCGGCAGTGCGGCGTCGACGTGCTGCTGACCGCGCCGCAGAAAGTCTGGAGCGCGCCGCCGTGCGCGGCGCTGGTCATGCTCGGCGCCGATGCGCAGCGCCGCCTCGAACAGACGCAGAGCAGCAGCTTCGCCGCCGATCTGAAGCGCTGGCGGCAGATCATGAAAGCCTACGAGGACGGCGGTCACGCGTATCACGCGACGCTGCCGACCGCCGGCCTGCTCGCGCTGCGCGATGCGATGAACGAGACGCTGGCCTGCGGACTCGAACCTTTGCGCGACGCGGCGCTGACGCTCGGCCGCGAGGTCCGCGCGATGCTCGCCGCAAATGGATTCCCGAGCGTCGCCGCGCCCGGCTTCGAAGCACCGGGCGTCGTCGTCGCGTATACGCGCGATGCGGATATCGCCAGCGCGAAGAAATTCGCGGCGCTCGGCCTGCAGGCCGCCGCCGGCGTGCCGCTGGCCTGCGACGAGCCGGCGGATTTCCGCAGCTTCCGCGTCGGCCTGTTCGGTCTCGACAAGCTGCAGGACGTCGCCGGTACCGTGCAGCGCCTGCAAGCGGTCGTCGAACAGCTTCGCGCCGACTGAGCGCGCGTCAGGGATTCGTGCGCGCGTCGGGCTCGTCGTCGGCGTCGTCTGCGGCGTGGTCGTCGCCGTCTGCGCCGGCCACCTTATCGTCGGCCGCCGGTTTCGGCTTCGGCATCGTCTTCAGATGCGCGGTCGCGAGGTCCTTGAGTTCCGGCGGCAGCATCCATTCGCCGATGTCGTAGCCGGCCTGCAACATCGCCCGCGCCAGGTTCTCGACGTATTTGCCGCTGCCGCGCGTGCTGACCATGCTGCCGGGCCGCGACACCAGCGTGCCGATCTGCTCGAAGAAGCGGCCGCGGTCGGTGATCATGTTGCCGGTCGCGGTCTTCGGCGTCGCCCACTTCTTCGCCTGGTTGAATTCCTGCGTGAACGTGACAAAGGCGCCGCCGCCATCGATCACGATCTGCACGATTTCGCCCTGGCGGACGA
>DASSVA010000323.1:0-6373 GCA_035706385.1 Solimonas sp.
TGCGCGGTCTTCCGGCATCAGCGCCAGATGGCCTTCGTCGTGGCCGGGCACCTCGACGACGTGCACGGCGCGGCCGAGCCAGCGGCAGATCACGTCGCCTTCGCGGTAATGATGGACGGCGAGATCGCGGAAATAATCCAGACCTTTCTTCGCGAGCAGGCGTTGCTGCGTGTCTTCCGACATGCCGATCGGCACGCCGAGCTTGCGCGCGATGTCCGGCGCGCGCTCGTGATGATCCGGATGATGATGCGTCAGGAACACCTCGTGGATGCCGAAGCGGTCGACCAGCCGGCACAGCTTGTCCATCTCCTCGTCGCTCGCCGGCGACGGATCGACGAGGATGCGATGCGATTGCGAATCGCCGAGCAGGAAGCAGTTGGTGTGCGCGGCCGGCGGCAGCGTGTGCGAGCGCACGAGAATGTTGCGCACGCCGTACGGCACTTCGATCAGCGGCAGTTCGAACTCGAAGCGCTTGCTGAAGTCGAGGCCCGCGACCGCGTCGACGGTGATGTCGACGGCCAGCGCCTCGATGACGGCGAGCGTCGGTGGCGCGGTCAGCAGACGGCCGTCGCGATAGCGCGCCAGCCATTCGCCGGGCGGCGCCCATTCGGCGGAATGGATTTCATGCAGGTCGACGCTGATCGCCGGTTTTTCCGCCAGCTCGATGATGAAGAAATGCGTGTTGAAGCGCAGCGCCTGGTTCGGCGGCGTCAGCGCGATGCCGATCGGCCGGATGCGCGTGACGATCGCCGGCATCTGCGTCAGGTCGACCGACAGTTCCTCGCGGATTTCGCGCAGCAGACCGCGCAGCAGGCGTGCTTCGCAGCCGTCGCAGAACGCCGGCAGCGCGTCGCCGTCGCTGTCGGCGAGGTCGATCTTGCCGCCGGGAAACGCGTGATAGCCGGGAAACGCTTTCAGGAACGGCTGGCGCCGCACCATCAGCATGTCGCCACCGCTGATGACCACGGCGGTGACGGCGTCGACGATCTTGCTCATGGGATGTCCGGACCAAAGAGGTGCGCATTATCGCGCGTGAATGCCGACGCTGCCGCGGCCGGCGCCACGGGAACGCCGGCGGCGCCGTAGAATGCGCGGATCACCCGCAGCCATCCGCGCACGTCGCGACGGATGCCGCGCACGAGCCTGACCGGATACCAGACAGATGACGGCACCGCCGATCGAACCGTCCGCCATCGATGCCGCGATCGAATCGCCGCAGATCGTCGCCAGCGCCGCGCGCCGCCGGCTCGGCGCACTGCGCAATCTCGGGCCGTACCTGCGCCGTTATCGCGGGCGATTGCTGCTCGCGCTGCTGATGCTGTGTACCAGCTCGGCCGCGTTTCTCGCGGTGCCGCTTGCGTTTCGCGGCCTGATCGATCACGGGTTTGTCGCCGGCGCGCAGATGCAGGGCCATTTCCTCGCGATGTTCGGGATCGCGGTGGTCTGGGGCTGCGCCAGCGCCGCGCGCTTCTACCAGGTCAGCTGGATCGGCGAACGGATCACCGCCGATCTGCGCAGCGCGGTCTATCACCGCATGCTGATGCAGTCGCCGCAGTATTTCGAGACGACGCGCACCGGCGAGGTGCTGTCGCGGCTGACCGGCGACACGACGCTGGTGCAGACCGTCGTCGGCTCGTCGATGTCGATGGGCCTGCGCAGTTTCTTCCAGTTCGGCGGCGGCCTGCTGATGCTGGCCGTGACCAGCCCGCGGCTGTTCTTCGTGACCTTGCTGCTGTTGCTGTTCGTCGTCGTGCCGCTGGTGATGGCCGGGCGGCGCCTGCGCCGGCTGTCGCGCGAATCGCAGGATCGCATCGCCGACAGTTCGGCGGTCGCCGGCGAAGTGCTGAACGCGATCCCGACCGTGCAGGCGTTCACCAACGAGCGCTTCGAGACCGGTCGTTTCGACACCGCCGTCGAGCGCAGTTTCGTGACCGCGATCCATCGCACGCTGATGCGCGCGCTGCTGACCGGCGGCATGATCGTCGGCGTGTTCGGCGCGATCGTGTTCGTGCTGTGGCTCGGCGCGCAGTCGGTCGCCAGCGGCGCGATGACGGCCGGCGCGCTGACCTCGTTCATCATGTACGCGGCGATCACCGCCGGCGGCGTCGGTGTGCTCGCCGAAGTCTGGGGCGACGTGATGCGCGCGGCCGGCGCGACCGAGCGGCTGATGGAACTGTTGCGCGCCGAACCGACGATCGCGCCGCCGGCGCAGCCGCGCGCACTGCCGGAGACGCGGCAGGCGCGCGTGCAGTTCGAGAACGTCGGCTTCCACTATCCGTCGCGACCGCTGGTGCCCGCGCTCGACGGCCTGACGCTCGACATCCGCGAAGGCGAGACGATCGCGCTGGTCGGCCCGAGCGGCGCCGGCAAGACCACGGTGTTCCAGTTGTTGCAGCGTTTCTACGACGTCGGTGCCGGCACGATCCGCTTCAACGGCGTCGACATTCGCGAGCTGGACCCCGGCGCGCTGCGCGCGCATATCGGCCTCGTGCCGCAGGAGCCGGTCGTGTTCTCGACCGACGCGCTCGAAAACATCCGCTACGGCCGCCGCGATGCGAGCGACGCCGAGGTCATCGCCGCCGCGCGCACCGCGCTCGCCGACGAGTTCATTGTCCGGCTGCCGGACGGCTACCGGACGTTTCTCGGCGAACGCGGCACGCGCCTGTCCGGCGGCCAGCGCCAGCGCATCGCAATCGCGCGCGCGATCCTCAAGAATCCGCCGCTGCTGCTGCTCGACGAAGCGACCAGCGCGCTCGACGCGCAGAGCGAAGCGCTCGTGCAGCGCGGCCTCGAAGCGGCGATGGCCGGCCGCACGACGCTGATCATCGCCCACCGCCTGGCGACCGTGCAGCGCGCCGACCGCATCGTCGTGCTGGAAAACGGCCGCGTCGTCGAGATCGGCACGCCGGCCGAACTGGCGCGCAGCGGCGGCCTGTACGCGCGGCTCGCGAGCCTGCAGCTGGTGGCGTGAAACGGCACAGCAGTCATCGGCTCGCCCGTCATTTCTTCAACGAAATGACTTCCTTCAACGAAAGGATTGCCTGCGAAAGTGGGCATCCGGGAACGGCATCGCACGCGAAGCCCTGGATTCCCGCGTTTGCGGGAATGACGGAGCGCATTGAAGATGCCGTTCGCGCTTTGCCGTTGATCCGTGAAATCTGTGTAATCTGTGGTTCGTAAGTTTTTCCGAACTCGATCCATTGCGAGCGATCGCGACATGAACCGTCTGCAAGCCGTGCACGCCCTGGGCCAGTCGATCTGGCTCGATTTCATCAGCCGTGAACTGCTGAAGTCCGGCGGTTTGCGTCGCTTGATCGACGACGATGCCGTCACCGGCCTGACGTCGAACCCGGCGATCTTCGAGAAGGCGATCGGTGCCGGCGACGACTATGATCCGGCGTTGCAGGCGCTGGTCGCGGCCGGCACGAACGAGCCGGCGACGCTGTTCGAGCAACTGGCGATCGACGATATCCGCGCCGCCGCCGACGAGTTCCGCAAGGTCTACGACCGCACGCGCGCCGCCGACGGTTACGTCAGTCTCGAAGTCTCGCCGCGACTCGCGCACGATGCCGCCGCGACGGTCGAACAGGCGCGGCGGCTGTGGGCCGAGGTGCGGCGCGACAACCTGATGATCAAGGTGCCGGGCACCGCGGCCGGCGTCGAGGCGCTGCGCACGCTGATCGGCGAGGGCATCAACGTCAACGTCACGCTGCTGTTCTCGCGCGAGGCGTATCGCGCGGTCGCCGAAGCGTATGTCGACGGCGTCGAAATCTGGACGCAGCGCAACGGCAGCGCCGCCGGCATCGCCAGCGTCGCGAGCTTCTTCGTCAGCCGCATCGACGCGGCGGTCGATGCCGAGCTGCAGCGCCGCATCGCCGCCGGCGATCCGGCGTCGGCGCGGCTGCAGAAGCTGCTCGGCACGGTCGCGATCGCCAACGCGCGGCTCGCGTATCAGGATTACAAGACGATCTTCGCGACGCCGCGCTGGCAACAGCTCGCGCAACAGTCGCGCGCGCGGCCGCAGCGGCTGCTGTGGGCGAGCACCGGCACCAAGAATCCGGCGTTCCGCGACACGCTGTACGTCGAGGAGCTGATCGGCATCGATACCGTCAACACCGTGCCGCCGGCGACGCTCGACGCGTTCCGCGATCACGGCGAAGCGCGCTCGCGGCTGGAACAGGCGATCGGCGAGGCGCAGGCGGTGTTCGACGAGATCGCGGCGCTGCAGCTGCCGTTCGCCGCGCTCGTCGAACGGCTGGTCGACGACGGCATCCGCCTGTTCGTCGAAGCCGACGACAAGCTGCTCGCCGCGGTCGCGCGCAAGCGCGATGCACTCGTGCGAGCGTGAGCGCCGGCGCCGCGCGCTGAGCCGGCGATGAACTGACGAGTCAGCTTCAATTCACGGCATTCGCGCCACGATGCGGGCGTCCGGAAGCGATCCGGTGACAAGGAGAGTCAGAATGAAGATGAAAGCGATGCTCGTCGCGACGATGCTGACGCTGGGCGCGGCGCCGTTGCTGGCGCAGGCGGACAGCGCGCCGGCCCACAAGAGCGAGGCCGGGCAATACGTCTCGGATTCGGCGATCACGGCGAAGGTGAAGACCGCGCTGCTCGCCGAGAAGGGCCTGAAGTCGACCGACATCAGCGTCGAGACGCAGAACGGCGTCGTGCAGCTGTCCGGCTTCGTCGTGTCGTCGGCGCAGACCGATCAGGCAGTCGACGTCGCCAAGCACGTGAATGGCGTGAAGGACGTGAAAAACGACCTTCGCCAGAAGACCACCACCGAATGACGGTGCAGGTCTTCGATCCCGCCGCGGCTTCGGTCGCGGCGGGATTTTTTTTGCAGGCGCGCCGCTTCGGCGCGACTTCACCATCGGCCCATGCAGGTCGCGCTGAAGCGGCGCGCCTACAGGCCGCGCTTGAAGCGCGTCAGGTCGCGGCGTTCCTTCTTGCTCGGCCGGTGATCGCTGATCGCCTGACCGGCGGCGCGCGATTGCAGGCGCAGCTGTTCACGTCGCGCGATGCTGGCCGCGGTCTCGGTGTACAGCCGCTGCGCTTCGGGCGCGCCGCCGCGCTTCACCGACAGGCCGGCGACGACGATCTCCAGTTCCTCATGACCGCGCCGCACGTTCAGCGTCATGCCGGGGCGCACGTCCCTGGCGACCTTGCAGCGCTCGCCGTGGCAGCGGACGTGGCCGGCTTCGATCGCATCCTTGGCCAGCGTGCGCGTGCGGAAGAAGCGCGCGGCCCACAGCCACTGGTCGAGGCGGACCGCGTCGTGCTCGCGCATCGCGCCGTTCAGCGGTGCAGGCCGCACTCGGTCTTCGGCTTGCCGATCCAGCGGCCGCTGCGGCCTTCGCCGGGCACCGTGCAGTGCACGCAGCCGATCGAATGAAAGCCTTTGGCGACCAGCGGATGGAACGGCAGGTCGTGCTCGCGGATGTAGGCGTCGCGCTGCGCATGCGTGACGTCGAGCATCGGATTGAATTTCAGGATGCCGCCGCGCGCTTCGAAGATGTCGAGTTGCGCGCGATGCTCGGTATCGGCGCGCATCAGGCTCGATACCCAGACGTCGTAATTCGGCTTGATCGCGTCGAGCGGCTCGACCTTGTTGATCGCGCAGCAGAAGTCCGGATCGCGCTCGTAGGTCTTGTCGTCGATGCTGAACTGGTGCTTCCAGCTCTCGGCGCGGACGCTGAACACGTCGAGGTCGAAGCGCTCGATCAGGTAATCGCGATACGCGAGCGTTTCCGGAAAATGGTAGCCGGTGTCGATGAACGCGAACTTCTGCCGCGGTTCGATCTGCGAAATCAGGTGCAGGAAGTAGGCGGACGTGGCGGCGAACGACGAGGTCACCAGCACGCGGTCGACGTCGAATTCGCGGTACATCTGCGCGATGCGGTGATCGAAGTCCATCGTCGCATACCGCGCGTTGAGCGCTGCGATCTCGTCCGCGCTGCGGACCGCACTGCGGGCGTCGGGAACGGTTGCGGCCACATCCACGGGAGGCGTCTTCCTGCTGGCAACGGCGGGATGCGGATTTTAAGGGTTTGCGCGCCCGCTCGCGGGCGTCGCCGAAAAAGGAATATGCAAAGCGCGAAACGCGGCGCGCGACGGCTGCCGTAAAATCGCCGGATGCGTGGATCGAATCGGGCGGGTTGGCTGTCGGCAGCGGTTTTCGCGCTCGCGCTGGCGGCGGCGCATGCCGGACCGCCGGCGGTCGGCGACATTCCGCCGGATGTGCTCGGCAGCGGCGCCGACGGCCGGCCGGTGCGGGTCAGCGATTTCCGCGGCCGCGTGCTGATCATGACGTTCTGGGCGTCGTGGTGCGGTCCCTGCATCCGCGAGCTGTCGCTGCTCGAACGGCTGCAGC
>DASSVA010000324.1:0-21656 GCA_035706385.1 Solimonas sp.
CGCGCAGCCCGCATGCACCGCGCCTGCTGGCGACGCTCGATGCCAGCGACGAGGCGGTCATCACGCACGGCGACGACCAGCGCTATTTCGAATTCGATCGCCGACGCTATTCGCATCTGCTGGACCCGCGCAGCGGCTGGCCGGCGCAGGGCCTGCGCAGCCTGACGGTCGTGCATCGCGACGCGAGCATCGCCGACGCGGCCGGCGGCGCACTGTTCGTCGCCGGCGCCGCCGGCTGGCGCAGGCTCGCCGCGCGGATGAAGATCGATCAGGTGCTGGTGCTGACCGACCGCGACGAACTGCTGGCGACCGAAGCGCTCGCCGCGCGTCTGCGCGCGAGCGACGCCGAGACGCGCCTGCGCGCGGTCGCCTGACGCGCCGCTTCGCTATTCCGGTTCGAGGCGGACGCGCCGATACGCCGCATTCGCATCGTCGGCCGCGACGCGCGCCGCGAACTGCGACGGATCGACGGCGGCACCGCCGGCGTCGAATCGCCGCGGCGGCCGGTCGATATCGCTCGGCGCTTCCTCTTTCCACGGCAGCAGATACAAACCGACCGCCGCGTCGCGCTGGCCGATCAGCGTCGTGCCGGCCTCGGCCTGCGGCGCCGGCGAGTCGGCGATCGCGACGCGCGCGAAGCCGATCGCCAGCAGCGCGGCGACGGCCAGGCGCAGCGGCTTCATTTCGACGCTCCGGCCGGCGCCGCGCCGCCGGCGACGATGGTCTGCCCGCGCAGCTCGCGAATCCACACCGCGACCATCGGATGCGCGTCGGCGCCGGCCAGTTTTTCGTAGGCCTGGTATTGCGCGAGCGCCAGATCCGGCCGGTGCAGCTCGACGTCGTAGAGAATCGCCAGATTGAAATACGCCGGCGCATAGTCGGGCCGTGCGGCGATCGCACGCCGGTAGCACTGCTCGGCATTGCTCGCGTCGCCGCGTTCGCGGCTGAGCTGGCCGAGCCAGTTCCACGCGACGGCGTTATCGGGCCTGGCCTTGATCGCCGCATTGAACGCGGCGGTCGCAGCGGCGTTTTTCCTGGCCTTTGCGTAGAGGATGCCAAGGTTCGTCGCCGGCCCCGAGAACTGCGGGAAATCCTGGCTCAGCACACGCAGCGCGATCTCGGCTTCATCGCGGCGACCGTCCGCCATCAGTTGCAGCGCCGCCGCGAAACGCGCCTGCGGATCGCCTTTACCGGCATCGACCAGCGGTGCCTGCGACGGCGATGGCGGCGTCGCGACGCGATCCGGCACCGTCACGGCATTGCCTGCGCAGGCCGACAGCGCGGCGCAAAGCACGAGAACGATTCGTGTGCTACCGGAGCGTTTCATAGCGATCATCCTGCAGTTCGTGCTTGCCGTAACGCGCCGGCGCGAGCGCGGTCAGCGCATCGGCGCTGCGCCGCGTCCAGTCGTTCCAGATCCCCTGCCGCACGCGTGCCAGATTGACGGCGTACGCGCTGATCGCTTTCTCCTCGAACGGATCGGCCTGTTCTTCGAGCAGGATCTGATACTGCTCGAGCGCCTCGCCTTGCAGCTTCGCCGGGCGTTCGGAAGCCAGCAGCGCACGGCCGAAGTCGCGATAGACGCCGCCGATCTCGTCGGTCGCCGCCGTCGTGATCGTGGCATCGCCGCTCTGCGCGGCGCGCATCAGGCTGCGGATCGCCGATTCCATCGCCTCCCTGCGCTTCGGCAGGCTGCGCTCGACCGGCGCCGACAACACGATCCGCCGCGCGGCGCGCGCATCCTGCTGGCCGATTTCGAGACTGGCCTGCGCCGCCATTCGTTGCGACAGCGGCGAGCGCGCGCTGCCGGCTTGCGCGTCGGCGACGACGACCGATTCCAGCCAGCGGCGGCTGGCGGCGTCGTCATGCAAGCTGTCGCGCGCCAGATCGGCGAGCCGGCGCCGCGCCTGCAGATCGCGATCGAGCGGTTGCCCGAACATGTCGTCGATGCAGAACTCGTACGCACGCATCGCCGCCGTCGCGGATTGCGCACGATCGTAGAGCTGCGCGGCCTGCCAGGCGGCATCGCGACGCAATGCCGGCGTTTGATCGCCGCGCCGCGCGATCCGCGCGTAGGCGTCGGCGGCGTTGCCGGGCTTGCCGTCCTGCTCGTAGGCGTAAGCCAGTTTCTTGTCGACGTCGGCCGCCAGCGCATCGGCCGGATAACGCGCACGAAAGCTTTCGAGCGCGCGCTCGGCGGCGGGCCAGTCCTGCAGCGCGATCAGCGCCGCCGTCGTGTCGTAGTCGGCCTTGCTGCGGATTGCCGCGTCCGGCACCAGCGCGCCGATACGCTGGAACGCCTGCGCCGCGCCGCGCAGATCGCCGGCGTCGCGCGCCTTTTCCGCCTGGCGGTAGACCGAGACCGCGAGCCGTTCGCCGGCCTGCGCACGCGCCGCCGGCGCCGGCGATTGCCGCAGCAGCGCGACGTACGCGGCTTCGGCGCCGGCATAGTCCTGCTGCGCGTAACGCGCGTCGGCGATCACCGTCGACAGTTCGAGACGCTGGATGGTGCTGATGTCCGCGTCGTGATCGAGCGCGTCCTGCGCGAGCGTCTGCGCCTGCGCGTCCTCGTGCAGTTCGTAGAGATCCTGCGCGGCGCGCGTCTGCACCGCCGTGCGCTTCGGATGATGCGGAAACCGGGCCGCGAGCTGCCGGCTCGCGGCGATCGACTGTCGCAACGCATCCGGCCGCGCGTCGTTCGTGACTTCCTGCGCGAGACGCTGATAGGCCTGCACCGCGGCGTACGCGGCTTCCTGCGAGCGCACGTCCGGCTTTCCGTACGCAACGCGCAGGTACGCCTCGGCTGCATCCTGCGTACGGCCGCCGTCATACAGCGCGTCGGCATAAAGCATCGCGGTCGCCGGCGACGGCGCGTCGGCCGGATCGAGCGCGAGCCGCTGGCGATACCACTGCGCTGCCGCGAGGAAGCCGGCGCCGCGCGCGGGATCGCCGACCGCGGTCTGCTGCGCGCCCGCCTGTTCGAGACGGCCGAGCATGTCGAGATCGTCGCGCAGATGCGCGATGACATCGGCCGGCGGCGGCGAACCGGCCCAGTACGACGCGCCGGGGCTGTAGCGTCGGACGTAGCGCTGCGTCGCCGCGATCGCCGGTTCGGAGAAGCCGCCGGCATCGAGCGCGGCGATCGCGCACCGCTGGAAATCCGGACCGTGCGCATCCTGCGGATGACGGTCGATGAACGCTTCGTAGACCTGTGCGGCGTCGCTGTAGCGGCGCTGATCGAGCAGCGCATCGCCGAGCGCGCGGTACAGCAAGGTCGAGAAACGCGGTTCGCCGCGTATCTCGAAATAGCGGTTCATCGCCGGACCGCCACCGAGTTCGGCGAACGACAATCCGGTCACGCGCAGCGCATCGCCGGCGAACTCGGCGGCGCGCCGGTCGACCGACGCGAGGGCCCGCTGCGGATCGTCGCCGGTCGCGCCGGGCGGAAGATCGGCATCGAGGATCGCGATGAAGACGGCCGCGGCGTCGGCATAACGCGCCTGCAGATACAGCGTCCAGCCAAGCTTGTATTGCGCCGGCGCGAAGTACGGCGTGCCCTCGCCGTGCGCGAGCACCGCTTCATAGAGCGGCTCGGCTTCGGCATAGCGGCTTTGCGCGTACAGCAGCTCGGCGGCGCGGAAGCGCGCGTCGCCGGCGAGCATCGATTGCGGATAGCGATCGCCGAGCTCGCGCAGGCTGGCGATCGCCGCCGCCTGATCGCCGAGCAGTTGCTGCGCACGCGCGAGCTGGTAGATCGCCAGATCGTTGGCGGGATCGTCCGCCTGTTCGCGCAGCAGGCGCCGGTAGATCGCGACCGCTTCGCGCAGCGCGGCGAGGTCCGGGCCGCCGTCGGCGGCGTCGCGGTCGGCCAGCCTGATCCGCAGATACGCGGCGCGGCGCATCGCTTCGGCGCGGATCTGCGGGTCCGCGCCGTCGAGTGCGATGACGCGATCGTAATGACGGATCGCGCGCGCCAGATCGGGCGTGACCGGCGGTGAGATTTCGACGCGCAGGATGTCCGGCGTCCTGACGATCAGGTAACCGTTCTCGCGCAACCCGTTGTTCTGCGTCACCGAACCGACCGTCGGCACATCGTCGGCGCGCGCCGCCATCGCACTGAACAGCGCGAGCGCGACCAACAACGTCGGACGACGGCTCATGGCGCGGCCGTGCCGTGCGGCAACCGGTCGTCGATCCGCGCGAGCGCGAATTCGGCTTCGGCGAGATATGCGGCGGTCTGCCGGTCGCGCGCCTGCAAGCTCGCATCGAGCGCTTCGCGCGCACGCGATGCCGCACCGTCGCGCGCGGCGGCGATGCGGCCGCGCAGCGCGTCGATCGCCGCGGCCAGCGACGGATCGGCGGCATCGACGCGCGCGCGATCGGCCGCGAGCGCGCGATCGATTTCCTGCAGCTGCCGGTAATCGCGCAGCGCCGCGGCGACCGCCGGATCGTCGATCAGCGCGCGCAGCGGCACCGGCGCCGTATCGTCGCGACGCGTCACGAGCAGGCGCGGCCAGCCGCTCGCGGCATCGGCGTCGCGCGCATCGAGTTCCGCCAGCACGCGCCCGTCCGCGACTTCCTGTCGCGACGCCACCAGCGTCCGGCGCGCATCCTCGAGACGCGCGACCGCGCGCCGGTAATAGTCCTGCGCCTGCGCATGCGCGCCGAGATGATCGAGCGCATACGGAATCACCAGCATGCCTTCCTGCACCGCCGGATCGAGCGGATCGCGGCCGATCAGTTCCGACCACGGCACCAGCGCGCGGCGCAGATCGTCGGCGCGTTTGCCGCCGGCGACCGCCTGCAGATAGCGAAACGGTGTCTGCCGGCGCGTCGCCGCGATCGCGTCGTCCGACACCGGGCGCAGCGAAACCGGCATCGCATTCACTCCATCCGCTTTCGGCAGCAGGCAGGCCCAGCCGAGTCCGAGCATCGCGTCGCTCGAATACGGACCGGGGCTGCGGATCAGCTTGAAGCGCGCGGCCGCCTGCACGGCATCGCCGTCGTGCAGTGCGCGATAGCCGAGCGTCAGGTTGCCGAGGTCACGTACCGCAAGACTCTGCGCATCGCTCGACGCCGCGTCGCCGAGTTGCCGCAGTGCCGTTTCGCGCGCGGCGGCCGGACCGGCGAGCGCGGCGTTGTAGCGCGTCGGCGCCGGCGCCG
The DNA here is from genome assembly GCA_035706385.1 of Solimonas sp. GTDB lineage: Bacteria > Pseudomonadota > Gammaproteobacteria > Nevskiales > Nevskiaceae > Solimonas. The sequence continues at coordinate 5,164 of DASSVA010000324.1, forward strand.
TTTCGCCACCGTCGCCGATGCCGAGCGCCGCGCGTGCCGCCTGCACGCGTGCCGGATCGCCCTGCGCCGACGCGGAAAACAGCACCGCCGCTGCGAACGGCCGGCCGCCGGCCAGCAAGAAGCCGGCCTCGCGCGGCCGCGGATCGCCGGTGAACGCCTGCAGGTCCAGCGACGCGGCGCTGACGAAATTGCCGGCACGAGCCGTCAACGCCAGCACTGCCGGCGCCGCGGCGCTGTCGAAGGCGCGATCGAGCTGCGCGGTGATCAGCGTCGCGTGCGGCTTGCCGGTATCGGCACGCGCGCGAAATTCGGCGCGCAGACGGTGCCTGCCCGCCGCCTGCGGCGACAGCGAGCGCAGGTATTTCAGTCCGCCGTCGTTCAGCGCACGCGCTTCGTCCTCGCTGAACTGATAGACGATCGGCGCATCGTCGTCGACCTGCACGCGGATGTCGCGCAGCACGGCGTCGTGCAGCGCCGAGCCGAGCACGAGCGCGGTGCCATCGTCGGGCGACGTCCGTTGCGCACGGACGGACAGTTCCAGCGCCGATGCGCTCAGTTCGGCGAGGTTCGCGGTCTGCGCCCACGCAGGCGGCGCGAGCAGGCATACGGCCAGCAGCAGGATGCGCGCCGCCCTCCGCAGCGGCGCGCGCCGCTCAACGGTCGGGATTGACGGCGATGCGCTCATGTTCCCCACGGCTGCGCGAAGCGGTGCGTGCGCGCATGGCGTCGCTCAGCGCAGAAAGAAAAAAAAGCAGGATGAAAGCGGCGGCGCAGATCGCGATGATCTGCATGGCCGGGTCGATGAATGCGAACAGCATTTGATCGGGCATGGCGGCGACTCCTGGCAATGAGGGCTGGGACAGTCGCGGGCGTCATTGGCCGCGTGCTACACGGATCCTCGGCAATCCGTCGTCCGCGGCTGAGTGCGGACGACGATGGTGATTTCGCAAGCGCCGTGCCATTTCACCCGGCAACGGCGCTGTGCGCCGCTTCGGGATGCCAGCCGCGCGCTGCGAGATAGGCGGCCGGATCGGCGGGATCGAGTTCGGAGCCGTCGATGAAGCGCGATTCGATCGCCGCGCCGTCGGCGCCGAGCGCGACCAGGCCGGCGCCTTCGCGCACCGAATCGACGGCCGGCTGCGGAAAGCCGAGCACGCCGGCCGCATCGCAATAGGCCGAAACGTCGCAGACGGCGGCGGTCAGCGACGACAGGCTGACCGGTCCGTTCCATTGCCGGCAATGCAGCATCTGCAACGCGCACCACATCAATTGCGAACGCCGCGGAAACGCGTGCAGGCCGCTCGCGAAACGCGGCGGAATGCCGGTGCCCTGGCCACGCAGCACGGCCTCGATCCAGGCTTCCGGCACCGCCAGCACTTTCGCGTGGTGCAACAGCATGGTCAGTTCCGAGGTGACGTCGCGTCCTTCGAGTTCGTCGAGCGCCGCCATGACGGCCGCCAGCAGCGCGCGATGCGTGTTCGGAAACTGCTGCGCCCATTCGCGCGTGACGCCGAGCACCTTGTCGGCGCCGCCGTCCCAGATCGCGCTGGTCGGCGTGACGACGAAGCCGAGTCCGCCCTTGACCGCGGCGGTATTCCACGGTTCGCCGACGCAGAAGCCGTCGACCGCACCGCTTTCGAGCAACCGCACCATCTGCGGCGGCGGCGCGACGAGGAATTCGATGCTGCCGCTGTCGCTGCCGGTCACGTCGAGACCGCCGCGCGACAGCCATTCGCGCAGCAGATAGTGATGCATCGAGAACGGAAACACATGCGCGAGACGCAGGCATGCGCCGCCGCGCACATAGCGTGCGACCGCGGTGGCGCTTTCGGTCGCGCTCATTCCGGTCGTCATGCCGAGACGGTCGGCAATGGTCCGCGACAGCGTGATCGCCGAACCGCCGCGCGACAGGCACAGGCCGGTCACCATCGGCACGCCGACATGGTCGGCGCCCAGCGTCGCGGCGACCGGCATCGGCGCCAGGCACTGCGCGGCATCGAGCGCGCCGTACGCGAGGCGATCGCGCAGGCTCGCCCACGACACTTCGCCGACCAGTTCGACATCGAGGCCGGCGGCGCGGAAATAACCGCGATGCGCGGCCCACAGCAGCGGCGCGGAATCGAGCAGCGGCATGTAGCCGATCGTCAGATGCGCGATCTCCGGGCGGAACGGCAGCACCAGATTCATGGCGTTTCCCCGCCGCCATCACCGACGCCGGGATCCAGCAGTTCGGCGGCGGCGAGCACCGTGCGCGCCGCTTCGCCGATCGTGATGCGACGCGCCATCGCACTGCGACGGAGCAAGGCATAGGCCTGCGCCTCGTCGAGCCGCCGCACGCGGGCGAGCATCGACTTGGCGCGTTCGACGTCACGGCGGTCGGCGAGCCGCGTGCGCATCTCGTCGAGTTCGTTGCGCAACCGCTGGTGTTCGCGGAAACGTGCGATCGCGACGTCGAGAATCGACTTGATGCGGTGCGCCGCCATGCCGTCGACGATGTACGCGGAGACGCCGGCACGCACCGCGCGCGAAATCGTGTCCGGATCGGCGTCGCGCGCGAAGAAAATGATCGGCCGCGGTACTTGTTGAGTCACGGCCGCACAGTTATCGAGCACGTCGCGCGCCGGATTGTCCATGTCGACGAGGATCACGTCCGGCCGCAGGCGCCGCACCGCCGACAGCAGATCCTCGTTCGCCGACAGGCGCGCGACGACGTCGTGGCCCGCCACACGCAGCGCCTGCGTGACGAACGCCGCGCGGTCGGCGTCGTCGTCGACCAGCACCATGCGCAGGCTCGCGCTGGGAGTTGCAACGGACGCATCGCGTCGACTGCTGGAATATTCGGCTTCGTCCAAGGTCCGCATCCGTCATTTCCTGATGATCGTGTCGAGGTCGGGTACGGCCGGCGCCCCGCAAAAAGACACCGGCCGCCTGCGCAGCGGACGTCGTTGCCCTGCGATCATGCTGATGAGGTCGGGATCTGGGCCGGTCGCCCGGCACGGCCGCGTTGCCGCAATCCCGCGGGATATGAACAGCCAGTTTCGTGCCATGTGGAGCGCACGCTCCGCGGCGGCGCTACTCGCTGTCGAGCAGCTTGTATTTGCGCAGCAGTCCGCGGAACTGGTGATAGGTCAGCTGCAGCAGCTCGGCCGCCTTGCGCTGGTTGTAACGGCCGTCTTCGAGCGCCTGCCGCACCAGTCGCGTTTCGAATGCGGCGACCGCCTCTTCGAACGCCAGCGGCAGCTGCGGCGCAGCCGGTGCGGCTGCATTGGCCGACGGCGATACGGCTTCGGCTTCCGCTGCGGCACTCGTGTCCGCGGCCGGCGGCAGTTGCGACGCCATCGCTTTCGGACGGTACGGCGATGCGAACGGATCGAGCTCGATCGCTTCGACCGTGCTGCGCTCGTGCTCGATGCGATACACCGCGCGCTCGACGACGTTGCGCAGCTCGCGGATGTTGCCGGGCCATTCATGGGCGAGCAACGCGCGTTCGGCGGCCGGCGAGAAACCGGCGAAATATTCGCGGCCGAGTTCCTGCGCCATGCCTTCCGCGAACTTCTGCGCGAGCAGCATGATGTCGTCGCGGCGCTCGCGCAGGGGCGGCACGGTGATGACGTCGAACGACAGCCGGTCGAGCAGGTCCTCACGGAACTTGCCGGCACGCGCCATCGCCGGCAGATCGACGTTGGCGGCGCCGATCAGGCGGATGTCGACCTTGATCGTCTCGCTCGATCCGACCCGCTCGAATTCGCCGTATTCGACGACGCGCAGCAGCTTCTCCTGCAGACGCAGCGACATTGATGCGAGTTCGTCGAGGAAGATCGAACCGTGGTTGGCGAGTTCGAAGCGGCCGACGCGCGCCTTCGCGGCGCCGGTGAACGCGCCGGCGACATGGCCGAACAGTTCCGACTCCAGCAATTCTTCGTTGAGCGCGGCGCAGTTGAATTTCACGTACGGCCGCGCCCAGCGTTCCGACAGATAATGGACGCGCGCGGCGATCAGTTCCTTGCCCGAGCCGCGCTCGCCGATGATCAGCACCGGCTTGGACAGCGGCGCGACCCGCGAGACCTTTTCCAGCACGGCCAGGAAATTATCGGCCTGGCCGAGGATCGGATCGGGGCTGTCGCGCAATTCCATTGCGGCATTGTGCTAGAACTTGGTAAAAACAACCATATCTAGGCGCGGAGCCTCATCGACCTGTGACGCCACACTTCGCAGTCTCTTTATAATTCTTTTTACTTCAATAGCTTGGAGGACGTGGCACAGTTGGCACGGAGCTGGCGATAACAGACTCACATCCAGCCACAACGGGGAAACCGCCATGTTCTACCAGCATCTGACCAGCGCCACCGTCGCCATCGCCATGACCGCCGCCGTCGTCGGCGGCATCAATTCCTACGCCGGCACGCTGGTGCAGGACAACCAGAAAACAGTCGCGCTGCAGACCGCCGCCGCGGCGCAGATCGACACGCAGCTGCAGGTCACCTTGCAGCAGACGCAGCAGGAAGTGCAGGACAATATTGCCGGCACGGTGCTGGCGATGATGCCGGCGATGAATGTCGAAGCGCCGGCGACGATGGTCGCGCAGCGCTGAGCAGCAAAAGCAGTACGCAGTTTTCGAGGAATGATTGATGGGAATTTTTTCCAGAACGCGTGACGTCATCGATTCGAATCTGGCGACCTTGCTCAACAAGGCCGACGATCCGGAGAAGATGGCACGGCTGATCATCCAGGAAATGGAGGACACGCTCGTGGAAGTACGCTCGATGGCGGTCCGCTTCCTCGCCCGCAAGAAAGAATTGCAGCGTGCGATCGATACGCTCGGCGCCGAAGCCGCGGACTGGCAGGCCAAGGCCGAACTCGCCGTCAGCAAGGATCGCGACGATCTGGCGCGCGGCGCGCTGGCCGCCAAGAGGCGCGCCGGCGATCGCATCGACGAGGCGCGGCGCGAACTCAAGCAGGTCGACACCGAAGTCGGCAAGCTCGATGAGGACATCGCCAAGTTGCGCGCCAAGCTGTCGGAGGCGCGCCAGCGCCAGAAAAGCATTCACCTGCGCAGCCAGTCGGCCGGTTCGCGGATCAAGCTGCGCGAACAGATGGACGACAAGCGTTCGGCCGCGACGCAGGCCGCGCTCGATCACGCCGAACGCGCGGCCGACGAACTCGAATCGCGGGTCGATGCATTCGATCTCGGCGCCGACCGCTTGCGCGACGAATTCGCCCGCCTCGCCGACGACAAGGTCGAAGCCGAACTGGCAAGATTGCGCGCCAAGGCCGGCAAGCCGGCGAACGCCGGCGACAACGACAACGCGCAGGAGTAACGGGTGGAAAATTTTTTCGAAAATCTGATTCCGCTGATCGCGGTCACCGGCATTTTCGTCGTCTTTCCGGTGCTGCTGTTCCGTCATTTCGCGCACCGCCGCGACAGCAAATTGCAGACGCAAGGTGACGGCGCGGCAAGCAACGATCTGATCGAACTCGCCGATCGCATGGAAAAACGCATCGATACGCTCGAGCGCCTGCTCGATGTCGAAGCCCCCGGCTGGAGAGAACGGCACCATGAGCAACACTAGAGCCCCGCGCGACGAAACCGGCAGCCTGTCGGCGATGCGCCGCTATCCTGAAGACGGCTGGATCGCCGGCGTCTGCGCCGGCGTCGCCGACTACTTCGGCTGGAGCGTCAAGCTGATCCGCGTGCTGGTGATCGTCGCGTTCGTCTTCAGCGGCTTCTTCCCGGTCGGCGTGATCTATCTCGCGCTGTGGTATCTGATGGATCCGGCCGATGCCGGCGCGACGCCGGCGGCCGCGCCACCCGGCCGCGGTCCGTCGGACGGCGGCCGGCCCGGCAATAACGTGACGCCGGAAGCGGCGAAGGCGCGCTTCGAGCGTCTCGAACGCCGCCTGCGGCAGATCGAAGCCTGCGTCACGCAGGAAGAACTCGAACTGCGCCGTGAATTCCGCAACCTCGAAACGCGGAGCACCGGATGAAAACGCTGATCTTCGTCACCGGCTGGCTGCTGCTGCTCGTGCTGTGCTGGCCGCTCGCGCTGATGGCATTGCTGCTGGCACCGCTGGTCTGGCTGATCTGCCTGCCGCTGCGCCTGCTCGGCATCGCGATCGACGGCGTGTTCGCATTCGCCGCCGCGCTGTTCCTGCTGCCGGCGCGCCTGCTCGGACATCGCGCGCACTAAACGCGGCGGCAAGGTTTCGCAGGCGCGGATACGACGGTCGCCGCTGGCAAGCGGCGGCGACATCGCCGAGAATCCGCGCTCATCGCCGAAACCCCGCCATGCCGCGCAAACCCGCTCACGAACAGTTCGACACGATCAAGGCGATCGGCGACCACGCTTTCGAACTGTTCGGCCGTTATGGCTACGAAGGCGTTTCGATCGGCGACATCGCCAAGGCCGCGAAGCTTTCCAAAGGTGCGCTGTACTGGCACTTCGACGGCAAGGAAGCACTTTACCTGCAGTGCCTGCGGCGGCTGCATGCGATCTTCGACCAGTACGTTTTCGAGCCGATGCGCGCCGAAGCCGATCCGGTGCGCGCGATCCTGCATGTGTTCACCGGCCTGCAGAAACTGCTGCAGGACCCGCGCGTCGAAAAAGGCGTCGCCGGCTACTGGCTGATTCCGTCACGCCCCGAAACCGCGACGCTGGTCGCCGCGCAGCGCGAGTTCGAAACCGCGTCGATCGAAGCGCTGCGGCATAACCTGCAACTCGCAAGCGAGCGCGGCCAGCTCGAACTGGGCGGCGAAGCCGATCAGATGGCGCGCGCGGTGATCGCGCTGATCGAAGCCTGTGTCGTACCGCTGCGGCAATACAGCGTCGACGAAATGCATGGCATCCTTGCGGTACTGGCGCGCACGCTGTTCCGCGCCTACGCGAAATCGGACGAACTGCTGAAACTCGCGCTCGCGATCTAAAGCGCGTCACGCGCACATCGACGCGAACGGCGCCGATGACAACAAGAACGGAGGATGGAGTGGGCCGCAACGCCGAACGCATTCTGCGAATCGTCGAGCCGATCGTCTACGCGCGTCGCTGGCTGACGTTCGGTGTGCTGCTGGCGTTCACCGCCGCGATGCTCGCGCTGGCACTGCGCCTGCAACCGGACGCCGGCTTCGAGAAGCAGATTCCGCTCGACCACCCGTACATGAAAGTGTTCAAGCAGTACGAGCAGGCGTTCGGCGGCGCCAACCTGATTTCGATCGCGGTCATGCAGAAGCCCGGCGTGCCGGGTGACATCTACAACGCCGCGTTTCTCGACACGCTGCACAAGGTCACCGACGACGTGTTCTTCCTGCCGGGCGTCGACCGCTCGCGCGTCACCTCGCTGTTCACGCCCGGCGTGCGCTACATGGAAGTCGTCGAGGACGGCTTCAGCACCGGCGACGTGATTCCGCGCGATTACCGGCCGTCGCCGGACATGTTCGCGCGCATCCGCGCGAACGTCGGCAAGGCCAACGTGATCGGCCGCCTGGTCTCGCTCGACCAGCGCGGCGCGCTGGTCGTCGCCGAACTGCTCGAACATGATCCGTCGACCGGCGAGAAGCTCGACTACCGCGCGGTCGCCGACAAGCTGGAGGCGATTCGCCACAAATACGAGAACGACCGCACCGACATCCGCATCATCGGCTTCGCGAAAGTGGTTGGCGACGTCAGCGACGCCAGCCGTGAAGTGCTGACGTTCTTCGCGATCGCGCTGCTCTCGACGTTCGCGCTGCTGTGGATGTTCTGCGGATCGTGGCGGCTCGCGCTGCTGCCGCTGTTCGCCGCGCTCGCCGCGGTGGTCTGGGAACTCGGCCTGCTGCGGCTCGCCGGCTTCGGCCTCGATCCGTTCGCGATCCTCGTGCCGTTCCTGATCCTGTCGATCGGCGTCTCGCACGGCGTGCAGTACGTCAACGCCTGGCGTTACGAGGTCGCCGTCAACGGCCTCGATTCACGCGACGCGTCGGTCGCGACGTTCCGCCAGCTGTTCATTCCCGGCACTGTCGCGATCCTCACCGACGTGATCGGCTTCGCGACGCTGGCGTTCATCAAGATCGACATCGTCCGCGAGATGGCGATCAACGCGGCGATGGGCATGGCGGCGGTGATCGTCACCAACAAGCTGATGCTGCCGATCGTGCTGTCGTGGGTGCGCGTCCACGACGTCGAGGCGTTTCGCGCGCGCCAGCGCCAGCGCGTCGCGTTGTCCGACCGGCTGTGGCAGCGCGTCGCCGCGTTCGCGACGGCGCGCGCGGCGATCCCGACGCTGATCGTCGCCGCGATCGCGCTGGCCTGGGCATTGGTCATGTATCCGCAGCTGACGGTCGGCGACAAGCAGGTCGGCGTGCCGGAGTTGCGGCCGGACAGCCGCTACAACGCCGACTCGCGCGCGATCGGCCAGAACTTCGCGATCGGCGTCGACGTGCTCAAGGTGTTCGCCGTCGCCGGCCAGTACGGCTGCGTCGATCCGCACAAGATGGAAACGATCGACCGCTTCGCCTGGCACATGCAGAACACCGAGGGCGTGCGCTCGGTGCTGTCGCTGCCGCAGATCGCCAAACAGGTCCGTGCCGGCTGGTTCGAAGGCGCGCCGAAATGGCGGGTGCTGCCGCGCAACCAGAACCTCTCGCAACTCGTGTCGCCGGTACCGAGCCAGCTCGGCCTGCAGAATCCGGATTGCAGCGTGATGCCGGTGCTGATCTTCACGCGCGATCATCGCGCCGGCACGATCGACCGCATCGTGAAAAACGTCAAAGGCTTCCAGCACGACAACGCCGACCTCGGTGTCGACTTCAAGCTCGCGTCCGGCAACGTCGGCGTCTGGGCGGCGACCAACGAGGAAATCCGCGCGCGCGAACTGCTGGTGATCGTCTGGGTGCATGCGACGCTGGCGCTGTTCGCCTGGCTCAGCTTCCGCAGCGGCGTCGCGGTGTTCTGCATCCTGACGCCGCTGGTGCTGTGCTCGCTTTTGACCTACGGTCTGATGGCGACGCTCGGCATCGGCATGAAACCGGCGACGCTGCCGGTCGCGGCGTTCGGCGTCGGCATCGGCGTCGACTACAGCATCTACCTGTGGAGCGTGTTCGCGCGCCATCTCGAACGCGCGACGCCGCTGCGCACGGCGTATTACGAAGCGCTGCGCCACACCGGCAAGGCGGTGATCTTCACGTCCGCTTCGCTGGTGCTGAGCGTCTTCACCTGGCTGTTCTCGGGACTGCAGTTCCAGGCCGACATGGGCTTGCTGCTGCTGTTCATGTTCAGCACCAACCTGTTCGGCGCGATTTTCCTGCTGCCGGCGCTGGCCTGGCTGGCGCTGCGCCGACACGATGCGAACCCGAAGCCGGCGCGCGCAGTCGAAACCTGAAAGAGGAGACGGATCATGACAAGCCGCATCGCACGGACGATCGCCCTGCTCTGGTTGTCGATCAGCGCCTGCGCGCTGGCGAAAGTGTCGGCGGACGAAGCCGCCAGGCTCGGCAAGGAATTGACGCCGCTCGGCGCCGAACGCGCCGGCAACGCCGCCGGCACGATTCCGGCGTGGACCGGCGGCCTGCCGAAAAAGGATCTGCCGCGCGGCGCCAATCCGTTCGCCGCCGACAAGCCGCTGTACACGATCACCGCGCAGAACGTCGCGCAGTACGCCGGCCTGCTGACCGAAGGCTACAAGGCGCTGTTCAAGACGTTTCCCGATTACAAGATGATCGTCTACCCGACGCGGCGCAGCGCCTCATATCCGCAGTGGTATTACGACGCGACCGAGAAGAACGCGACGGACGTGTCGCTGACCGACAACGGCTACGGTTTCTGCTGCACCGCCAAGGGCGATCCGTTCCCGATTCCGAAGAACGGCACGGAAGTGATGTGGAACCACATCATGCGCTACAGCACACGCGGCTTTCGCGGCTTCGTCGATTCGGCGGCGACCGCCGCCGACGGCAGCTTCGTCGTGCAGCGCGATTACATCGAGCTGGCGTTCATGTACAACAACCCGGACGCGACCGTGAAGTCGCTCGACGGCATGAACCTGTACGCGTTCCAGAAGACGGTGGCACCGCCGAATCTCGCCGGCGAAGCGCATCTGCTGCACGTGCCGATCGATCGCATCGCCAATCAGACCGGCGTCTGGGTTTACAACAGCACGGTCGGCCGGCCGCGGCGCATCGGCGAAGTCGGCTACGACAATCCACTGTACGACGGCCTGATGACGCACGACCAGATCGACATGTTCAATGGCCCGCTCGACCGTTACACGATCAAGCTGATCGGCAAGAAGGAAATGCTGATCCCGTACAACAGCTACCGGCTCTACGACCCGAAGCTGAAGTACAGGGACATCGTCAAGAAAGGACACATCAACCAGGATCTCGCGCGTTACGAACTGCACCGCGTCTGGGTCATCGAGGCCAACGTCAAGCCGGGATTCGCGCACCGCTACAAGAAACGCGTGTTCTATCTCGACGAGGATTCGTGGATCGTCCATGCCGAGGACATCTACGACGAACGCGAGCAGTTCTGGCGCACCGCCGAATCGCATTCGATCACGTTCCCGAACGAGCCGGTCGTCGTCAACGGCGTGCAGGTCCACTACGATCTGCAATCGCGCCGCTACGTGATCATCAACATGACCAACGAAGAGCGCAAACTGATCGACTACAACTGGAACGCCAAGCCTTCATACTTCACGCCGCAGGCGCTGAAACGCTTCGCAACCGCCGGGCCGAATTGAAAAACAAATCGCCCCGACGATGCTTAGTTGCTGAAATTCCAGAAAAAGTTAAGGGCGAATTCAGTTAGCCTCGATAGCCTGCAGATTCGGTTGTTGGTTCATGCCCCGCTTCGGAGACGCGCCATGATTCCGTTGTCCAATGCCGCCGGAGCCGGGACCGGAGCCCGGCATCGATGTCGCCGGCAGCGGCGATGCGGCAGGCGCGTGGACGGGCGCGTACGCGCCGACTAAATTGCCTGCGATGCGTCTTCGTTCCGCCATCATCGCCTGCGTCGCCGGTATCGTGCTGTTGCAGCCGCTGAGCGCGGTACTGGCGCGGCCGGCCCAGCACGACGGCGAGCGCGTGCTGCAGCGGCGACCGCCGGCCGATGCCGGCGGCGATCTGCACGCGACGACCTTCACGCCTGATTCCGCGGCGCGTGAGATTCAGCGCATGCATGGCGGACGCGTACTCGCGGTGCAGGCAGACGGCGCCGGCTATCGCGTCAAGATGCTGAAGGACGGCGAAGTCCGAATCTATCAGGTTGATCCATAGCGGGTCCGTGCAGTTTAACAGGGAGAAAATGGATGCGTGCACTAGTCATTGAAGACGATCCGGATCTGCGCGAGCAGGTCACCAAGTTCCTGAGCGACGACGGCTTCGCCGTCGACGTCGCCGCCGACGGCGACAACGGTGTGTACATGGCCGAGGAATATCCGGCCGACATCGCGATCGTCGATCTCGGCCTGCCCGGCCTGCCCGGCATCGACCTGATCCGCCAGGTGCGCAAATCCGGCCGCAAATATCCGATCCTGATCCTGACCGCGCGCGACGGCTGGCAGACCAAGGTCGAAGGCCTCGAAGCCGGTGCCGACGACTACCTCGTCAAGCCGTTCCATCGCGAGGAGCTGATCGCCCGCGTCCGCGCGCTGGTGCGCCGCGTCGGCGGCTGGACGCAGGCGACGCTGAACTCCGGCCCGTACATCGTCGACACCAGCGCCAAGTCGGTGCTGGTCGACGGCAAGCCGGTCGATCTGACCAGTTACGAGTTCCGCGTGCTTGAATATCTGCTGACGCACGCCGGCAAGGTGATCTCCAAGAGCGAGCTGACCGAACACCTCTACACCGAGGACGAGGAGCGCGACAGCAACGTCATCGAGGTCTTCATCCGCCGCCTGCGTTCGAAGCTCGATGCGGACAACCAGTACAACCCGATCACCACCTTGCGTGGCTCAGGCTACCGGTGGGACCTGCCGCGCGCCTGAAGCGTCGTCCGCGCGTCACGTCGCTGCGCGCCCGCCTGCTGATCTCGACGGCGGTCGTGCTGCTGGCCTTCGTCGGGCTCGGCGGACTGGCACTGGAGAAGGCCTTCGAACGCTCGCTGCTGCAGGCGCAGCAGGACAAGCTCGAAGGCCTGATCTACGCGCTGCTCGGCGCGGCGTCGACCACCGTGGACGGCGATCTGACGATCGCGCTCGACGCGGTGCCGGACCGGCGTCTGCGCGAGCCGATGTCCGGCCTGCAGGCGGCGCTGTTCAATGAACTCGGCATCATGGTCTGGAGTTCGGCGCAGCCGCTCGACATGCCGCCGCCGCCGCCGATCAACGTCGGCCAGTGGAATTTCCAGCGGCTCACCGGTCCCAACGCATTCCGCCTCAGCTTCGGCCTGCGCTGGATCGATTCCGAACGCAACGAACCGCGCCTGTATACCGTCAGCGTCATCGACGACACGCGCTCGTTCGACCGCCAGCTGGCGATCTTCCGCCGCACCTTGTGGATCTGGCTCGGCGGCACGGTGATCGCGCTGGTCGCGATCCTGCTGCTGATCCTGCAATGGAGCCTCGCGCCGTTGAAACAGCTCGGCCGTGAGCTGCACCGCATCGAATCCGGCGTGCAGCTGGAGATCGAAGGCTCGTATCCCGACGAGCTGAAACCGCTGACGCGCGATCTGAACGCGATGATCGTCAGCGAGCACAGCCATCAGACGCGTTATCGCAACGCGCTCGGCGACCTCGCGCATTCGCTGAAGACGCCGCTCGCGGTGCTGCGCGGTCTCAGCGGCGAAGCGCAGATTCCGCCGGCGCAGCAGAACCTGCTCGACGAACAGGTCGGCCGCATGCAGCACATCGTCGATCACCAGCTGCGCCGCGCCGCCGCCGCCGGCAGCCGCACGCTGACCGAGCCGATCGTGCTCAAGCCGCTGATCGACAAACTGACGTCGGCGCTGACCAAGGTCTACGCGAGCCGCGGCGTCGGCTTCTACAACCGTCTCGATCCGGAATTGCGGCTGCGCGCCGACCAGGGCGATCTCTACGAACTGTTCGGCAACCTGCTCGACAACGCCGCCAAGTACGGCGACGAGCACATCCGCATTTCCGCGCACCAGGAAGCGAACCTGCTGCATATCGATGTCGACGACGACGGCCCCGGTTTTCCCGAGGAACCGGAGAAGCTGCTGGAGCGCGGCGCGCGCGCCGATACGCGCAAGCCCGGCCAGGGCATCGGTCTCGCCGCGGTCAGTGAAATCGTCAAGGCGTATGGCGGCCGTCTCGACCTGGCGCGCTCGCCGCTCGGCGGTGCGCGCGTCAGCGTCATCGTGCCCGTGCGCTGAAGCGCCTCAGGGAAACGCTGAAGAAGCGTCGCGAGCGAAGGCAGATCGCGCAAGGACGGAGCGCAGAAGCCGCAGCGTACAAGGAAGTACGTGAGGACTTCGAGCACCGCCCTCGTGCGGGCTGTCGAGCGCAGCAGCTTGTTCAGCGTTTCCTTAGACCGCCGGAAAGCGCAGGAAGTGATTGCGGTAATAGCGCAGCTCCTCGATCGACTCCTTGATGTCGTCGAGCGCCAGGTGCCTGGACTGCTTGTTGTAGCCGCGCGCGATGTCCGGCGCCCAGCGCGCGCACAGCTCCTTCAGCGTGCTGACGTCGAGATTGCGGTAATGGAAGTAGCGTTCGAGCTGCGGCATCCAGCGCGCGAGGAAACGCCGGTCCTGGCAGATCGAATTGCCGCACATCGGCGACTTGCCGGCCGGCACCCATTTTTCGAGAAACGCGAGCGTCTGCCGCTCGGCTTCGGCGTCGTCGGTGGCGCTGTCGCGCACGCGCCGGATCAGGCCCGACTTGCCGTGCTGGTTGACGTTCCAGTCGTCCATGATCGCCAGTTCCTCGTCGGCGCGGCGCAGCGCGAGCACCGGGCCTTCGGCGAGCACGTTCAGATGCAGGTCGGTGACGATCGTCGCGATCTCGATGATGCGGTGCTGCTCGGGAATCAGACCGGTCATCTCCAGATCGATCCAGATCAGGTTCTGCGGGTTTTGTTCCGTCACGGGGTTTTCTTTCATTCGCGGTGAAGATCGCGATGTTATCGTGAAGCGATCGTGCGTGACGCCGAGGAGACGATCATGGCCCGCGAAGGTGCGATCCTGCAGACGATCGGCAACACGCCGCTCGTCGAGCTGAAGAACCTCGACGCCGGCTGCTGCCGCTTGTTCGCCAAGCTCGAGAACCAGAACCCGACCGGCTCGATCAAGGATCGCATCGGCCTGTCGATGATCGAAGCCGCCGAACGCGACGGACGCCTGCATCCCGGCGGCACGCTGATCGAGGCGACAGCCGGCAATACCGGGCTGGGTCTCGCGCTGGTCGCGAGCCAGAAAGGCTACAAGCTGATTCTCGTGATCCCCGACAAGATGGCGCAGGAAAAAGTCCTGCATCTGCGCGCGCTCGGCGCCGAATGCCGCATCACGCGCAGCGACGTCGGCAAGGGCCACCCCGATTATTACCAGGACGTCGCCGAACGGCTGAGCAGCGAGATCGCCGGCAGCTTCTACGTCAACCAGTTCGCCAATCCCGCGAATCCGCTCGCGCACGAGGCGACGACCGGTCCGGAGATCTGGGCGCAGATGGATCAGATGCTCGACGCGATCGTCGTCGGCGTCGGCAGCGGCGGCACGCTGACCGGTCTGTCGCGCTATTTCGCGCGCGTCGCGCCGCACGTCGAAATGCTGCTCGCCGATCCGCAGGGCTCGGTGCTGACCGACGTCGTCCGCACCGGCAACATCCGCAAGGATGCCGGCAGCTGGCTGATCGAGGGCATCGGCGAGGATTTCGTGCCGCCGAACTGCGAGCTCGGCCGCGTCACCCAGGCGTTCGAGATTCCCGACCGCGAGAGTTTCGATGCGGCGCGGCTGCTGCTGCGCCGCGAAGGCATCCTCGGCGGATCGAGCACCGGCACGCTGCTCGCCGCGGCGCTGCGTTACTGCCGTGCGCAGACCGCGCCGAAGCGCGTCGTCACGCTGGTCTGCGACAGCGGCAACAAGTATCTGTCGAAGATGTACAACGACAGCTGGCTGTTCGAGCAGGGTCTGCTCGACCGGCCGCGCGCCGGCAGCGTCGTCGACCTGATCGTGCGCCGTTACGCGGAAGGCTCGGCAGTGACCGTCGCGGCGGACGATTCACTGCTGCATGCGTATCGCCGCATGAAACTGTTCGATGTCTCGCAGCTGCCGGTGATGGACGGCGAGCGGATCGCCGGCATCGTCGACGAAACCGATCTCGTCCAGCATGTCGCGCTCGATCCGTCGCGCTTCCACGATCCGATCGCCACGGCGATGGTCCGCGAACTCGAAACCGTTTCGCCGGATGCGCCGATCGCCGAGCTGATGCCGGTGTTCGCGCGCGACCATGTCGCGATCGTCGCCGATGCGCACGGCTTCATCGGTTTGATCACCCGCATCGATCTGCTCAATTATCTGCGCAAACAGCTCGTTTGAGCTGTCGCCCCAGGAATTCCGCCATGACCGATGACATCAAGCCCGCCGCGTTCGAGACCCGCGTCATTCATGCCGGACAGACACCGGACCCGAGCACCGGCGCGATCATGCCGCCGATCTACCAGACCTCGACCTACGTGCAGGCATCGCCCGGCGTCCATCAGGGTTTTGAATATTCACGCTCGCAGAATCCGACGCGCTTCGCGTACGAACGCTGCATCGCCGATCTCGAAGGCGGCCGTCGCGGTTACGCGTTCGCGTCGGGACTGGCGGCGGCGGCGACGCTGCTCGATGCGCTGCCGGCCGGCGCGCACGTCATCGCCAGCGACGATCTGTATGGCGGCACCTACCGGCTGTTCGCACGCGTGCGCGAAAAATCCGCCGGGCTGCGTTTCAGCTTCGTCGACATGCGCGAGCCGCGCAATGTCGAAGCGGCGATCGATGCGGACACGCGGATGATCTGGGTCGAAACGCCGACCAATCCGATGCTCAGGCTCGTCGAGCTCGATGCGATCGCCGCGATCGCGCGCCGCCATCGGCTGATCGCCGCCACTGACAACACCTTCGCCAGCCCGTATCTGCAACGCCCGCTCGAACACGGCTTCGACGTCGTCATGCATTCGGCGACCAAATACATCAGCGGCCATTCCGACGTGGTCGGCGGCATGCTGGTGGTCGGCGACGACGCCGAACTCGCCGAACGGCTGGCGTTCCTGCAGAACGCGGTCGGCGCGATTGCCGGACCATTCGACAGCTTCCTCGCGCTGCGCGGCGTCAAGACGCTGGCGCTGCGCATGCACCGCCACTGCGAGAACGCGCTGCAACTCGCGCAATGGCTCGAACGGCATCCGAAGATCACGCGCGTACACTACCCCGGCCTGCCCTCGCATCCGCAGCACGCGCTCGCAGCGAGGCAGATGCCGCGCGGCTACGGCGGCATGATCAGCATCGAGATCAAAGGCGGTCTTGCCGAATCGCGCCACGTCCTCGAACGCTGCCGCCTGTTCGCGCTCGCGGAATCGCTCGGCGGCG
>DASSVA010000325.1:0-3463 GCA_035706385.1 Solimonas sp.
ACGGTCCCGTCTTCACGGTGCCGGAGCCGATGATCCCGCCGGTCGGCGCGCGCATCATGGGTTTGCAGGAACCGACGAAGAAAATGTCGAAGTCGGACGATGCCGAGACCAACGCCGTCTACCTGCTCGACGAGCCGGACGTGATCGCGCGCAAGATCAAGCGCGCCGTCACCGATACCGGCAACGAGATCCGTTTCGACATCGCCGCGAAGCCCGGCGTGTCGAACCTGATGGCCATCCTGTCGGCGACGACCGGCGAATCGTTCGAGACGATCGTCGCGCGCTACGACGGTCAGGGTTACGGCAAGTTCAAGCAGGCCTGCGCCGACGCGGTCGTCGACTGCCTGAAGCCGGTCCGGGAAAAATACCGTGACGTGCGCGACGACACCGACGGTCTGCGCAAGGTGCTGCGCGCCGGCGCCGAAGCCGCGTCGGCGAAGGCCGATGCGACGCTGCTGCGCGTGCACGAAGCGCTGGGTTTCATCCCGCAATGACGCTGCAGGGCCTGCCGATCCGCGCCGACGATCTGCGCCTGATCGCGATCCTCGAAGACGGCTCGCCGGCGTTCTGCCCGGCCGAACTGTCGCCGGACGCGCGCGAGGTGCTGGCCGGCACCGTGCAGCTTTACGGCGTGGGCGGCTTCGCGCCGCCGTGGATCGGCTATCTGGCGTTCGCGGTCGGCGAGATCGTCGGCAGTTGCGCGTTCAAGTCGCCGCCGCAGGACGATCGCGTCGAGATTGCCTGTTACACGTTCGACGACTACCGGCGCCGCGGCATCGGCACGGCAATGGCGCAGAAGCTGATCGAACTCGCGCAGCGCAGCGATCCGTCGCTGATCGTCAGCGCACAGACGCCATCGAACGACAATCCCGCGGCGCGCATCCTGCGCCGGCTCGGCTTTCGCTTGCGCGACAGTCTGCATCACCCGCAGGATGGCATCGTCTGGTACTGGGAACGCGAGGCGGCCTGCGCATGAGCGAAGAACTGCAGACGGTGGCGGGCGAGGCGGAGACCGCGCGGCTGCCGAAAGTCCACGGCCAGGCGCTCGACAAGCTGCCGGAAGATCTCTACATCCCGCCGGATGCGATGGAGGTGTTCCTCGAAGCGTTCGAAGGGCCGCTCGATCTGCTGCTGTATCTGATCCGTCGCCAGAACCTCAACATCCTCGACATTCCGGTCCTGAAGATCACGCAGCAGTACATCCAGTACATCGGCCTGATGCGCGACATGAAGCTCGAGCTCGCCGCCGAATATCTGGTGATGGCGGCGCTGCTCGCCGAGATCAAGTCGCGCATCCTGCTGCCGCGGCCGCCGCCGGACGAGGCGCAGGAGCAGGGCGATCCGCGCATGGAGCTGGTGCGCCGCCTGCAGGAATACGAGCGTTTCAAGAGCGCCGGCGAGACGATCGAGAAACTGCCGCGCATCGGCCGCGACCTGTATCTGGCGCAGGCGCGCCCGGAAGTGATTCCGACCACCGCGCAACTGCCGATGCCGGGTCTGCGCGAGCTGGTACTGGCGTTCCGCGACATCATGGAACGCGCGTCGCTGTACAAGCATCACGAGATCTCGCGCGAGCCGCTGTCGGTGCGCGAGCGCATGACGCATATCCTGTCGCGTATCCAGCAAGGCCCGGCGACGCTCGACGAACTGGTCGATCCGGAAGAAGGCCGGCTCGGCGTGGTCGTCTGTTTTCTCGCGATCCTCGAGATGGCGCGCTCGGCGATGCTCGATATCGAACAGGACAGCCCGTTCGCGCCGCTGATGGTGATGCCGCCGCGGCCGCGCGCCGCGCCGGTCGACGAATCCGAAGGAGCAGACGCATGAGCGAACAGGCCGACCCGCAAGCCGACCTCGATATCCGGAACACCGCCGATGCGCGCATCGCGCAGCTCGATCGCATCCTCGAAGCGCTGCTGCTCGCGTCCGAACAGCCGCTGCCGACCGAGCAGCTGCAGCGCATGCTCGGCCACGATCTCGGTGTGACGAAGAAGGACATCCGCGACGCGCTGACGCGCCTGTCGGAAGACCTCGAAACGCGCGCCGCCGAACTGTCCGAAGTCGCGAGCGGCTGGCGCATCCAGGTCAAGCGCGAATACGCGGAGTGGGTCGCGCGCCTGTATCAGGAAAAGCCGCCGCGCCTGTCGCGCGCGCTGCTCGAAACCCTGGCGCTGATCTGCTACCGCCAGCCGATCACGCGCGGCGAGATCGAGGACGTGCGCGGCGTCGCGATGTCGCCGAACATCATCCGCACGCTGCTCGATCGCGGCTGGATCCGCGAAGTCGGCGTCAAGGAAGTGCCGGGCCGTCCGTCGCTGTTCGGCACCACGCATCAGCTGCTCGACGATCTGAACCTGCGCTCGCTCGACGATCTGCCGCCGCTGCCCGAGATCAAGGACACGCAGCAGCTCGAAGCCGCGCTCGAAAAACTCGGCGAGCAGTTGCACGAAACGCCGGTCGGCGATGACGGCGAAGTGTCCGCGCTCGAATCCGGTGCGGGCGATTCCGAATCGGCGGACGAATTCGCCGCCGGGGACTTCGATCTCGACGACGAGGGCGAAGTGTCCGACGCCGCGCCGCAGACCGGCGACGACGAAGCGCCGACTGTGCATTGAAGCGTTTAACCACAGATTGCACAGATTCAAAAAGCCGCTTTCTTCATTTCTGTGGAATCTGTGAAATCTGCGGTCGAGCTGTTGCCGCGGCGCTGCAGCAGAGGAACGTCGGGAGGACGTGCCATGAGTGAAAGAATCCAGAAATTCCTGGCGACGCTCGGCGTCGCGTCGCGGCGCGAAGTCGAACGGATGATCGACGAAGGCCGCATCGAGGTGAACGGCAAACCGGCCGAACCGGGCCAGCACGTCGACCGCAACGACAGCGTGCGGATCGACGGCCGGCCGGTCGCGATGCAGCGCAAGGCGGAAGCCGCGCGCGTGCTGATCTACAAGAAGCGCACTGGCGAACTGGTGACGCGCGACGATCCCGAAGGCCGACGCACGGTGTTCCGCAAATTGCCGAAGCTGACGAGCGGCCGCTGGATCGCGATCGGCCGCCTCGACATCAACACCTCCGGGCTGCTGCTGTTCACCAACCACGGCGAACTGGCGCGGCGGTTGACGCATCCGAGCTTCGAAGTGCCGCGCACGTACGCGGCGCGCATCCTCGGCACGGTCGACGCGGCGGTGATCGCGCGCTGGAAGGGCGGCGTCGAACTCGAAGACGGCAACGCGAAATTCGAGCGCGTCGAAACCGGCGTCAACGAGGACGGCGAGGGCGCCAACCAGTGGTTCCACGTCACCGTCCGCGAAGGCCGCAACCGGCTCGTCCGCCGCCTGATCGAATCGCAGAAGCTGCAGGTCAGCCGCCTGATCCGCATCAGCTACGGCCCGATCGAACTCGGCCGCGGCATCAAATCCGGCACCGCGCGCGAGGCGACGCCGGCCGAACTGCTGGCGCTGCTCGATGC
>DASSVA010000326.1:0-7928 GCA_035706385.1 Solimonas sp.
TTTGAGCCCGATGCGAAAAGGTGTTTGGGGCGATTGTGCCCGATCATTCTTCATCGAGAATGGCTTTTGGGCCGTTAGTCCGTCTTCACCTGCTTTCCTGAGTGGCGCCGAGCTCGAAGAGAAATTACATGAATCGATGCGGGGTTTTGTGACGCCGGATACCACTTTCGATGAGTTATTTCATTTCTCCAATGCCGAAATTCGTCGTTTTGGCTTTGAGAACCTCGATTTTCTTGGAAATCTTGGGCACAGCATCGAATCTAGTCGCGAAGCGCGACGCTATATCGGGCGAGGAAACGAACAGTCGCTTGGTGACGCCGGTCTGTTTACGTTCGAGCCCCATATTCGGCAACGCGGTATGCCGTGGGGTTTCAAGCATGAAAATATTTACTATTTTTCCGAAGAAGGTCATGCAGTGGAGCTCTAACGTGTAGGACGGATTTCGCTGCGCTCTATCCGTCCTACGGTTGGGTTTGCCAATGCAGCATCGGCGCGGCACCCAAGTCTGCACCGACGATCGCGTTTTGTTCGTAGCGTCGTGCGAGGTCGGCGATGGCATCGACCTCGGCGTCGAAGATGCAGAAGCCGCGTTCGTGCCAGCGGCCGTCCGCTGCGGCGCTGTGGCTGGGGTGGATGCGCCAGCGGTGCTGGCGGAGTTCCGTTTCGAAGCGGGCGAGCCGTGCGCCGTTCTCGGCGTCGGATAAAGGCTGCGATCGCGGATTGCACGGCGTGACGATCCACCAGTGCCGGCGACAGCCGTGGCCGCGCAGCCGTGCGTCGGCGTGCGCGTCGATCCGGCCGATGCGGCGCGTGAGCGGGCCGTCGGGCATTTCGATCACGTACCGCGCGTCCGCGTAGGTGCGGGCGAGCGTGCCGTCGACGTTCACGCGGCGAGCACGTCGGCCAGCAATTGATCGAGCAGCAGGTCGAGCATCGGCAGCTGATCGTTGAGCGTGTGATCCGAGTCGAGGATGTGCAGCGCGGCATGGTGTTCGCGCGCGAAGCGCTGCGCTTGCGCGAGCGGCACGATGTCGTCGTGCCAGCCGTGGACGACGGTGCAGCGCCGCGGGATGCCGAGCGGTTCGCCGTCCCAGCCGGGGAACGGGAAGTGGACGGCCGGTGCCATCAGGAACAGCGCCTGCGGCTGCAGCACGGCGCAGGCCATCGCCGACACGTAGCCGCCCATGCTGGAGCCGGCGAGCACGAGGCGGCGCGCGCGCGGCGCGAGCGCGAGCAGCTGGTCGATGCGGTCTTGCGGTTGCTGCGAATGACTATAATCCGGGCTGATCACGTCGAAGCCGCGCCGTTCGGCGGTTTTCGCGAGATGCGTGATCTTGGTGCCCCAGGGGCCGCTTTCCTTGCCGTGCGCGAAAACGATCAGGTTTTCGGTCATGGAATTCACCGAGAAGAGGGTCGGCGCATGATACGCAAAGGCAGGAACAAGCCGGACACCGATGCCAGCGCCGCGCCGCGCCGCAAGCGTCGCCGCGGCAAGGAGCCGCTCGACGTGCAGCTGACGGTGCGCTTCAACTTCGGTGCCGAGCCGGAAGACCATGTCACGGTGATCGACAACCGCAGCGTGCCGATGGTCGGCGGCATCATCGCCAACCGCGATCGCGTGCTGCGCGGTTTCGTCAATCTGCTGCTGCGCACGGCGATGAAACAGCCGCGCGTCGCGCGCGAGATCTTTCCACTGCTGGCGTTGCCGATCCGCCGTCACCGCCAATCCTGAGAATCCGATGAAGGCCCTGAATCTGTTCAATGCCGCGATGCTGGCGCTGGCCGCAAGCTTCGCGCTGACGCTCGGCGTGGTCTGCGTCCTGTATGCCTTCTACCTCGACGCCGCGCCGCGCATGCGCAGCGAGTGGTACATGGTGATGAAGCTGACGCTGGTGTTCGTGCTGATGACGGCGGTCGCGGCGTGGGCGTTCTGGAGCCAGTGGCGTCTGCGCCGCGGCCGCTGGTTCGCCGAGGCGGCGCTGGTGCTGTCGCTGGCGACGGGCACCGCATGGATCGCCCGCGTGCTCGGCTGAGCGGGCCGCACAATTTTCGATGACGATGAACGAGAGACACGGCATGGAACATCCCAAGCCCCGCCAATGGGATCCGCTGAGCTGGGTGGCGATCATCGCCGGGCTGTACTGGCTGCTCGCGCATGACGGCGGCGGCTGGCTGTTGTTCGCGGTGCTGCCGGGCGCCTTGCTGCTCGCTGCCGGCATCGGCCTGCTGGTGACGCCGGGCGACCCGCGCACGATCAGCCTGATGGCGGTCGCGGCGCTGCTCGGCATGGTGCTGACGCTGCCGGCCTGGCTGGTCAGCGATCTCGGCACGGCGTTCTTCGTCGGGCTCGGTTCGTTCGCGAGTTTCCTCGCCGCCGGCCGCGCCGCGGTCCGCCGTTCGCCGCTGTATCTCGGCGCGACGCCGCCTGAAATCTCGACGCGCATGGACATCAAGGTCGCATTCGACGAAACCGTGCTCGGTTATTTCGTCGGCGCGGCACGCGTGCCGAGCGGCGCCGATGCGCTGCGCGCCTGCGAGGACGGCGTGCGCATGGACGACGCGCTGCGCAGTCACGGCTGGGATCGCGAGCCGGAGACGCTGCATCCGGCGCCGCCGGTGCCGGAGGAGACGTACGTCGATCGCGGCCGCATCTACGGCGCCGACTACGAAATCCTGCGCTTCGACAGCGGCTACGTGCCGCCGGCCGACCTGCCGAACGCGGCGACCTGGAAGAGCCACGTCAACAACGCCGAATGCCACGTGCGCATCCTGCGCCATGCCGGCCGGCCGCGGCCGTGGCTGCTGTGCATCCACGGCTATCGCATGGGCGCGCCGTGGACCGACCTGAGCCTGTTTGCGCCGCGCTGGCTGCACCAGCGGCTCGGCCTCAACATCATCCAGCCGGTGCTGCCGCTGCACGGGCCGCGCAGCAGCGGCTGGCGGTCCGGCGACCATTTCCTCGACGGTGACCTCAGCGATCTGATCTACGCCGAATCGCAGGCGCTGTGGGATTTGCGCCGCACGCTGGCGTGGCTGCGCGCGAACGAGCCGGGCGCGCGCGTCGGCGTCTACGGCATTTCGCTCGGCGGCTACAACGCGGCGCTGCTGTCCGGCTACGACAAGGACCTCGATTTCGTCGTCGCCGGCATTCCGGTCGTCGATCTGGCGCGCGCGCTGTGGAGCGTCGCGCCGCCGGCGCACCGCGATTACTACGCCGAGCACGGTCTCAGCGAAGCGCGTTATCGCAACATCCTGAAGCCGGTGTCGCCGCTGACGCGCGCGCCGCTGGTCGATCGCGAACGGCTGTTTGTCGTCGGCGCGACGGCCGACCGCATCGTCGTGCCGGAGCATCCGCTGCAGCTCGCCCGGCACTGGGACGTGCCGGTGCAGTGGTATCAGGGCTCGCACCTGTCGATCCGCGGCGAACACGAGGTCCGCGACACGCTGAAACTGGCGATGTCCAGGGCCAGCTGGGCGCTGGAGTAGAATCGCGTTCTTTTCGACCCGATCCCTTGCCATGAAAAAAGCCGCGATCACCGGTACCGGGCTGTTCACGCCGCAGCAGTCGATCTCCAACGACGAGCTGGTGGCCTGCTACAACGCTTACGTGGAGCGGTTCAATGCCGACAACGCCGCGGCGATCGCCGACGGCACGGTCGCGGCGCTGGCGCCGTCGAGCAGCGAATTCATCGTCAAGGCGTCCGGCATCAAGGCCCGTTACGTCGTCGACAAGGCGGCGATTCTCGACATCGACATCATGCGGCCGCGGATCGCGATGCGCGGCAACGACGAGCTTTCGCTGCTCGCCGAGATGGGCGTCGCGGCGGCGAAGCAGGCGCTCGAACGCGCCGGCCGCACCGCGGCGGACGTCGATTTCGTGATCGCCGCGTGTTCGAACATGCCGCGCGCGTATCCGGCGCTCAGCGTCGAAATCCAGAACGCGCTCGGCATCCGGGGCTTCGCGTACGACATGAACGTCGCCTGCGCGTCGGCCGCGTTCGGCATCCAGGCGGCCGTCGACGCGGTGCGGCTCGGCAGCGCGCGCGCGGTGCTGGTGATCAATCCCGAAGTCTGCAGCGGCCACCTGAACTGGCGCAGCCGCGACTGTCATTTCATCTTCGGCGACGCCGCGACCGCGGTGCTCGTCGAACCGCTGGAAGGCTCGGTGTCGGACGACCGCTTCGAGGTGCTCGGCACGCGGCTGCAGACACAGTTTTCGAGCAACATCCGCAACAACTTCGGTTTCCTCAACGAATGCGAACTCCCGCAGCGGCGCTGGGACGACGTGCTGTTCCGTCAGGAAGGCCGCAAGGTGTTCAAGGAAGTCGTGCCGATGGTGTCCGAGCTGCTGATTTCGCATCTCGGCGCGCTCGGCATCGCGCCGGACAGCGTGCGGCGTTTCTTCCTGCATCAGGCCAACCTGGGCATGAACGAATTCATCGCCCGTAAAGTGCTCGGCCGCGATCCTTCGACGGACGAGGCACCGGTCATCCTCGACGAATACGCGAACACCAGCTCGGCCGGCTCGGTGATCGCGTTCCACAAGTATCACGACGATCTGCAGCGCGACGATGTCGCCGTGCTGTGCGCGTTCGGTGCCGGCTATTCGGCCGGCTCGGTCGTCATGCGTCGTCTTTGAGCCGTCTCTGAATCGTCTTTGAATTGGCGGAAAAGCAGAAAGAAACTGTCATGAGCGAAAAACCACGTTCGGTGCTGGGTCGGCTGTTTAACTTCCTGTGGATGCTGGTCAGCGGCGTCCTCAAGCTGATCGTGATGGTCATCGTCATCGGCGGCTTCGCGCTGATCTGGCTCGGCCTGCGCGGCAGTCACGGCGTGGCGGTCGAGCGCAACACGCCGCTGATCCTCGCGCCGACCGGCGTGCTCGTCGACCAGCTCGACGAAGACCCGGGTCGTCGCATTCTCGACAGCGTCAACGGCGCGCCGCCGGCGCAGTCGTCGCTGCGCGAGCTGATCCGCGCGATCGAGGATGCGAAGACCGATGCGCGGATTCCGTTCGCGGTGCTCAAGCTCGACGGCCTCTACGCTGCCGGGCTGCCGCAGCTCGAGGAACTGGTCGCGGCGATGAACGACTTCCGCGCCGCCGGCAAGAAGATCATCGCCTGGAGTCCGTCGTACGAGCAGGCGACGTATTACGCCGCCGCGCATGCCGACGAAGTCGTGATGGACCCGATGGGCAGCCTGTCGATCGAGGGCTTCAGCACCTACAACAATTACTTCAAGGACGGCCTCGACAAGCTCGGCGTCGACATGCACGTGTTCCGCGTCGGCGAATACAAGTCGGCGGTCGAGCCGTTCACGCGCAACGACATGTCGCCGGACGCGCGCGCGGCCAATCTGGCCTGGCTCGGCGATCTGTGGAAGGACTACGGCGCCGGCGTCGGCGAGGGCCGCAAGCTGCCGCCGACGGCGGCCGATCTGTACGTGCGCCAGTTCGCCAGCGGCCTTGCCGCGCACGACGGCGACGCGGCGGCGTATGCCAAATCGAGCGGCCTGGTCACCAGCGTCGAGACGCTGGAAGCGTTCCGCAAACGGATGGGCGCACAGGTCGGCATGGACGACGACATCGGCAGTTTCCGCCAGATCCACTATCTCGATTACCTGTCGGCGGTCGGCGGCGAAGACGCGAAGAAACAGGAAGCCGCGGCCAAGGGCAAGGTCGCGCTGGTGTTCGTGCAGGGCGAGATCGTCGACGGCGACGGTGACATCGGCCAGGCCGGCGGCGACGCGATCGCCGATCTGCTCGATCAGGCGCGCCGCGACGACGACGTCTCCGCGGTCGTGCTGCGCGTCGATTCGCCGGGCGGCAGCGTCTGGGCGTCGGAGCAGATCCGTCGCGCGGTCGACAGCCTGAAGGCCGACGGCAAGCCGGTCGTCGCGTCGATGTCGACGGTCGCGGCGAGCGGCGGCTACTGGGTGTCGATGGACGCCGACAAGATCTTCGCGCACGACTCGACGATCACCGGTTCGATCGGCATCTTCGGCATGATCCCGACGATCGATCGCGGTCTCGCCAGGCTCGGCATCCATACCGACGGCGTCGGCACCACGCCGCTGGCCGGCGCGTTCGCGATCGACCGGCCGCTGTCGCCGGAAGCCGGCCAGATCATCCAGGCGCAGATCGACAAGGGCTATCGCGATTTCATCGGCGGCGTCGCGCGCGCGCGCGACATGCCGGTCGAGAAGGTCAACGAGATCGCCCGCGGTCGCGTCTGGAGCGGCGAGCATGCGAAGCAGCTCGGCCTGGTCGACGACATCGGCGGGCTCAAGCAGGCCGAAGACGCCGCCGCGCAACTCGCCGGCCTCAAGCCCGACGAATACGCCGTCGAGGAAATGCGTCCGAAGCGCGATTTCGCGATGCAGCTGCTCGCGCATTTCTCCAGCCAGGCGCGTGATGCATGGCTGCCGCGCAGCGCGCGAAGCTGGCTGCAGACGATCGTCGCGAAGACCGACATCGAGCACTGGCTGTCGTCGTTCAACGACCCGCGCGGCATGTATGCGCGCTGCTTCTGCACGCCACAGCAGGATGGCCGCGGCCACTGAATGATGCCGACGGTCCGCGTCGACGAGCCCCGCATGTCATGAACGCGGCCGACCGCGCCGCGCCGATCGGCATTTTCGATTCCGGCGTCGGCGGGCTGTCGGTGCTGCGCGAGATCCGCCGCCGGCTGCCGCACGAGAACCTGCTGTATTACGCCGACAGCGGCCATTGCCCGTATGGCGGCAAGTCGGCCGACGAGATCGGCGCACGCGCGTCGGCGATCACCGACGAACTGCTGGCGGCCGGCGCCAAGCTGATCGTCGTCGCCTGCAACACGGCGACGATCGCGGCGATCGAACGGCTGCGCGCGACCTATCCGCTGAGCTTCGTCGGCATCGAACCGGCGATCAAGCCGGCCGTCGCGCAGACGCGCAGCGGCGTGGTCGGCGTACTGGCGACCGGCGCGGCGCTCGCCGGCGACAAGTTCCTGCGGCTGCAGGCGCGGCACGACGGACAGGTGCGCGTCATCACGCAGCCGTGTCCGGGACTCGTCGAATTCGTCGAGCGCGGCGAACTGGACGGGCCGGCGCTGCGCGCCTTGCTAGCGCGCTACGTCGAGCCGCTGCTCGCCGACGGCGCCGATACGCTGGTGCTCGGCTGCACGCATTATCCGTTCCTGCGCCCGGTCTTGCGCGAACTGGTCGGCGCCGACGTCTGTCTGCTCGACACCGGCGAAGCCGTCGCGCGGCAGACGCAGCGCGTGCTGGAGCGGGAAGGACTGTCGGCGGACGGCGCCGCGAGCGGCGCGATCGAATGGCGGACCAGCGGCGAACGCGCGATCGTCGCGCCGGTGATCGAGCGGCTGCTGCGCGTGTAGGTGGGGGCATCATTCCCTGTAGCGGCGAATCCAGGCGGTGTTGAAACATCGCGGTCGCGCTACAGATGCGCTGCTGGATTTTATCTAAAACGCATCGACAGATCGATGGCGCGCACGTGCTTGGTGATCGCGCCGATCGAGATGCGGTCGACGCCGCATTCGGCGATCGCGCGCACCGTTTCCAGCGTCGCGCCACCGGAATATTCGATGACGGTCTTGCCGCCGCGCTCGCGATGCGCGCGCGTGCGGCGCACGGCTTCGCGGATCTCGTCGTCGCTGAATTCGTCGACCAGCAGCAGGTCGACGTCGGCGGCGAGCGCCGCGTCGACCTGGTCGAGGTCTTCGGCCTCGGTCATCAGCGGCACGCCGGCGTTCAGCGCGCGCGCGTTGGCGATCGCCGGGCGGATGCCACCGGCCGCCGCGATGTGGTTTTCCTTGATCAGGATGCCGTCGTACAGGCCGATGCGATGGTTGGCGCCGCCGCCGCAGACGACCGCATATTTCTGCGCGTTGCGCAAACCCGGCAGCGTCTTGCGCGTATCGACGATGCGG
>DASSVA010000327.1:0-13681 GCA_035706385.1 Solimonas sp.
CCCTTGGCTCCTCGCAATGACGGGTTTCGGGACACGCGTGGCGATCATTTCACCGCGCGCTTCAGCGCTTCCTGGATGATCTGCTCGGTCGTCATGCCGTCGTTATACACGGCTTCGGTGAAGCGCTGGATCTCGGCCGGCTTGTAGCCGAGCGCGGCGAGCGCGCTCCTCGCTTCGCCGAGCGCCGAAGTGTCGACGGCGAGCTTGATGCCCGCACCGCTCTCGCCTTCGGCACCGGCCTTGTCGCGCATCTCGACGACCAGCCGCTCGGCGGTCTTGCGGCCGACGCCCGGCAGCTTGGTCAGTCGCGCGGCATCGCCGGCGCGCACGGTGTTCCAGAAATCCTCGACGCTGACGCCGGACAGCACGGTCAGCGCCAGCTTCGGGCCGACGCCGGAAACCTTGATCAGTTCGCGGAACAACGTCTTCTCGGTCGCGGTCGCGAAACCGAACAGCAGATGCGCGTCCTCGCGCACCGTCAGATGCGTCTGCAGCGTGACCGGCTCGCCGACCGCCGGCAGCTTGTAGAACGTCGACATCGGCGCTTCGATCTCGTAGCCGACGCCGCCGACGTCGACCAGCAGCAGCGGCGGCTGCTTGAGTACGAGACGACCGCTGATCCGGCCGATCACGCGCGGCTCCAGCGCTTGCCGGCGACCGGCGCGATGCGCTCGCGCATGCCGCGCACCTGCGCGTGCGTCAGCGCGATCGCCAGCGCGTCGGATGCGTCGACCGCCATCTGTCCCTGCAGATTGAGCAGAACCTTGACCATGTGTTGCACCTGCAGTTTTTCCGCGCGCCCCGAGCCGGTCAGCGCGAGCTTGACCTGGGCCGGCGCATATTCGGCGACATCGAGCGTCGCCTGCGCGAGCGCGCACAGCGCGACGCCGCGCGCCTGCCCGAGCACCAGCGCAGTCTGCACGTTGCGATTGACGAACACTTCCTCGATCGCCGCCTCGGCCGGTGCATGTTCACGCAGCAATGCCGCGAGTTCATCCTGGATCTGCAGCAGCCGCTGCGGCATCGTGCCGCTGGCCGTGCTGATGCGGCCGGCCGCGACCATGCGCGCGCGACCGCGCTCGGCGTCGATGATGCCGTAGCCGGTGTGCCGCGATCCGGGATCGATGCCGATGATGCGGACGGCGGCGATGCTCAATCGCCACCCAGGTCGGCGTTCGAATAGACCTTCTGCACGTCGTCGAGATCTTCGAGCGTGTCGATCAGCTTCTGCACCGCTTCGCCGTGTTCGCCGACGACCGCGACGACATTGCCCGGCCGCAGCGTGACGTCGGCCTGCGTCGCCTTGAAGCCGGCGGCGTCGAGCGCCTGCTTCACCGCTTCGAAGTTTTCCGGCGTGCTGAGCACTTCGGTCCAGCCGTCCTCGCTGATGACGTCGTCGGCACCGGCTTCGAGCGCCGCTTCGAGGATCTTCTCCTCGAGCGCCGCATCGCCGGCGGTCTCGAAGAAAATCTGTCCGACGCGCGCGAACATGTACGCGACCGCGCCGCTGGTGCCGAGATTGCCGCCGTTCTTGGTGAACGCGTGGCGGACGTCGGCAACCGTGCGCGTCGGGTTGTCGGTCATGCAATCGACGATGATCGCCGCGCCGCCCGGCCCGTATCCCTCGTAGCGGACTTCCTCGAAGTTGTCCGCACCACCCTCGCCGGTGCCGCGCTTGATCGCACGCTCGGCGGTTTCCTTGGTCATGTTCGCATCGAACGCCTTGTCGAGCGCCAGCCGCAGGCGCGCGTTCGACTTCGGATCACCGCCGCCGGTACGCGCGGCGACGGTGATCTCGCGAATGAACTTGGTGAACAGCTTGCCGCGTCTGGCGTCTTCGACGCCCTTGCGCGCGGCGATACTCGGACCACGACCCATATGGCGTTCCTCAGGCCGATCCGCGTCAGAACGTCAGACCGACGCCGCCATACAGGCCGTTGTCGAGCGTCTCGTCGGGACCGTGGTCGACACCGATCCTGACGTTGCGATAACCGGCGAATACCGAGGCGTTGCGATTGATCTGATAGCTCAGCACGGCGCTCAGGTCGCGATAGTCGTCGACGTCGCCGAAGCTGACGACGCCCGGCGCGTAATACGCGGTGCCGAGCAGGCCGATGCGTTCGTAACCGGGCAGACGCAGATCGAGCTGCACGCCCGGCGCGATCGCGCCGCCGTTGTCGCCGTCGCCGCCGACGAACACGCCGCGCAGGCCGACACCGGCCTTCACGTCGAGATCGCGCAGGCCGGCGTCGCCGGTCGCCAGCGCGCCGACGTGCACGGCGTAGGTGTCGTCACCGTCACCGCGATGCTGCAGATAACCGAGGTCGTACTGGCCGTCGACGCCGCTCAGCACGCGCGACAGCGGGCCGGCGAGGCCGAAACGGAACGCATCGTCGGACAGGCTGAAGTTCAGCGACTCGGCCGATGCGGAACCGGCGGCGAACGCGAGCACGGCGGCGGCGAACAGCGCGGACTTCTTCACATTCATCATGATTTCTTGACCTTGTTGACTGCATGAATGGCGCGGCCGTCGACCGACAGCACGGCTTCGTGAAAATTCTCGGACAGCGTCGGGTGACCGTGCATCGTCAGCGCAATGTCCTCGCAGGTCGCCGCGAACTCCAGGCCAAGCACCGCCTCGGCGAGCAGCTCGGAAACATACGGCCCGCACATGTGCACGCCGAGGATGCGATCGGTCCTGGCGTCGGCGATGATCTTGATCACGCCCTGTGCCGCTTCCATCGCCTTGGCGCGGCCGTTCGCCGCGAACGGGCCGGAACCGATCTTGACCTCGTAACCCTTGGCCTTGGCCTGCTCTTCCGACAAGCCGGCCCACGCGACTTCCGGCGCCGTGTAGATCACGCTCGGCACCGCGTCATAGTTGAGCTGCGTGTGATGGCCGGCGAGCTGCTCGGCGAGCGCGACGCCTTCCTCGATCGCCTTGTGCGCGAGCATCGCGCCGCCGATCACGTCGCCGATCGCATAGACGCCCGGCACGTTGGTCTTGTAATGCGCGTCGACCTTGACGAAGCCACGCTCGTCGATCGCGACGCCGATTTCCTTCGCGTTCAAGCCGTCGGTGTTCGGCCGGCGGCCGACCGCGACGATCAGCTTGTCGAAGCTTTCCTTCTTCTTTTCGCCATTGACTTCATATTCGACGTCAACCGACTTGGCGCCGCTCTTGGCGGTGATGACCTTGGCGCCGAGGCGGATGTCGAGACCCTGCTTGGTGAAATGCCGCAGCGCTTCCTTGGCGACCTGCGTATCGACCATCGGCAGGAAGTTCGGCAACGCTTCGAGGATCACGGTCTTCGAACCGAGCCGGCTCCAGACGCTGCCGAGCTCGACGCCGATCACGCCGGCGCCGATGATGCCGAGCGTTTTCGGCACTTCGGTGAAATCGAGCGCGCCCCACGAATCGACGATGCGCTTGTCGTCGAACGGCGCGATCTTCAGGTTCACCGGCGACGAGCCGGTGGCGATGATGATGGTCTTCGCCGTCAGGACCTGCTTGTCGCCCTTGTGCGGCGTGAACTCGACCTTGCCGTCGCCGAGCAGCTTGCCGAAGCCTTCGAGGCCGGTGACCTTGTTGGCGCCGAACAGTTGCTTGATGCCGCCGGTGAGCTGGCGCGAGACGGCGGTCTTGCGCGCCTGCATCTTGTCGAGATCGACCTTGAAGTCCTTGCCGCTGATGCCGTGCGCGCCGATCTCGTGCTGCATGCGGTGCCACAGCTCCGACGATTCGAGCAGCGCCTTCGACGGAATGCAGCCGGCGTTGAGGCAGGTGCCGCCGAACGCCGGGGTATCGTCCTTGTTCAGCCATGCGTCGATGCAGGCGGTCTTGAAACCCAGCTGCGCCGCACGGATCGCCGCCGGGTAGCCGGCCGGGCCGCCGCCGACGACGACGATGTCAAATTGGTCCGTCATGTCGCTCCTTGTCCGTATCGCCGGTCATTTTAGCGAGCACGGTGCGCCGCCGCACGAATGTCCGTGCGGCATGCGAGGAAGACTGCGGAAAACCGAGCGCCGCGGAGCGTTCCGCGGCGCGCAGCGCGGTGTCAGGCGGCAGCCGGATGCAGCGAGTGCATGACCGCGTCGGCGGCGGCGATCGCATCGTCGCCGCTGTTCTCGTACGCCTGGCGCCAGAGCCGATAGGTGTCGAGATCGCCCTGCTGCCACGGATGAAAGCCCGGCTTGTAATAGGCCAGATAGTGCGGCAACAGGCGCGGATACAAGCCGCCGGGGCCGTACAGCCACCACAGGCCCTTGGCCCAGACGCCGAACCGGTTCTTCACGCCGTCGACCTTGAACATGTGGCGCATGATCATGAACACGTGCAGCGGGAAGCTCAGCGACACCTGCAGCATGCTCAGCACGCGCGTGAAATAGCCGGCGCGCGCGACTTTCTTCAGCACGTCGTAGGCGACCGCCTTGTGCTCGATCTCCTCGACCGCATGCCAGGCGTACATCGCCCGCACGCGCGGATCGGCATTCGCGAACATGCCGTTGGCGAAGAAGCCGTGTGCCATCAGCGCGGTCATGTGCTCGGCGGCCGCGGTCTGGCCGAGCGTGAACGTCTTCGGCAGATATTTGCGGAAGAAGCCGAACATGATCTGCTTCTGCCGTTCGAGGATGTGATCGACGGCGATGCCCTGCGACTTCAAATGATTGTTGAACGCGGTATGCACCATGCCGTGCTGGCCTTCCTGGTACATGAAGTCCTTGACCTGCGCCTGCAACTGCGGATCCGTGATGCCGTCGCGATAGTCGCGCACGCAGGCGATGAAGAACTTCTCGCCTTCCGGGAACAGCAGCGACATCGCGTCGAAGAAACGCGTCTTGAACGGATCGTTGTCGAACCACCAGCGCGGCATGTCCTGCCACGCGAACGCCGGTCCCTTGCGCGGAACGATTGCCTGGGGGCTGCCACCATCCATGCCGCTGCTCCTCGATATTGCCTCGATCGCACTCTAGGGCGCCGGCGCGCGCCGGCGCTATGACCGGCCGCGACGCCGAAGGAACATTTCACGACTTCAGCGACGGTGGCTCGCGCCGCCACCAGTTCTTCCAGAACGTGATGCGTGGCATGCCATCGGCGATCTCTTCGGTGTGGCCGGCCATCGCGCTGAGCTGCACGGCGATCCGGAACAGCACGAGGCAGATTTCCAGCGCGACGCGAATCAGCGTCACCGCGACGAGAAACGCGACCGGACCGATCAGCAGCATGCGGCCCATGCCCATCGACGACGACTGCGAGAAGCCGTCGAGCACGTACACCACGACGCCATACAGGCTGCCGGCGACGCCGAGCCCGTAGAGCATCGGCGCCATCCGCGGCGTCAGCCATTGCCGGAAGCTGAAGTCGGCCAGCGCGCGCACATAGTCGAGCAGATGGCCGGCCCCCACCCGCAGATGCCGCACCGCGGCGTCGGCCAACGCGTCGCCCTGAATCATTTGTATTTCGTGATCTTCTTTCATGCGCGACAGCGTAGGGTGCCCCGCCAACCAGCCGCTGAACATTGCCGGCACCCGCCGGCAGGGGCGCAAGTAGACCGCAGCGTCCCGCGCGCAGCAGTGACCGGA
Organism: Solimonas sp.; assembly: GCA_035706385.1. GTDB lineage: Bacteria > Pseudomonadota > Gammaproteobacteria > Nevskiales > Nevskiaceae > Solimonas. The sequence continues at coordinate 5,584 of DASSVA010000327.1, forward strand.
CGTGACCTTGCGCTGTCATTTCGGCAAACTGTCGCCAGCGGTATCACTCGGCACCGGGGGCGGACAGTGCGGGACTCGGGATATTTCCTCGAAATCATCCATGCCGGCATGGTCAAGGCCGGCCTCAACGTCAACGCGATCTACGAACGGCTCGGCTACAACGCCGAGGAATTGCCGCTGCGCGAAATGCGCACGCCGCACCAGCTGCAGGCGTATTTCTGGGAAACGGTCGAAGCCGTCACCGGCGACCCGGAGATCGGCCTGCATCTGTGCCCGCACCTGCCGGTGTTCCACGGCGAGGTGCTCGAATACCTGATTTTCAGCAGCGCGACGCTCGGCGAAGGGATGGAACGCGCGCTCAAGTACCTGCGCCTGCTGTCCGACGCATTGAACGTGCGCATCATCAGCGACGAGCGTGGCGCACGCGCGCTGATCAAAGGCACGGCGGCCGACGCGCCGCAATTGCGCCATACCGAAATCTGCATCGTCTACGAGCTGTCGCAATTCCTGAAAAGCGTCACCGAAGGCCGCTTCGCGCCGCAACGCATCGCCCTGCACTGCAGCCAGCGCGCGTCGCAGGCCGAATACGACCGGATCTTCGGCTGCCCGATCAGCTTCGGCGCCGACGAAAGCGAGTTGTGGTTCGACGCGGCGATCCTCGATTACCGTTCGCCACGCTGGGATCCGGATCTGCTGAAGCTGCACGAAGATCTCGCCGAGCGGCGGCTGTCGAAGCTGCGCCGCCACGACCTGATCGAGCGCATCCAGAAGCTGTTCGCGCAGCGCCTCGAACTCGACCAGTTGACGCTCGAGGATGTCGCCGCCGAACTCGGCGTGCCGACGCGACGTCTGCGCTTCGAACTGTCGCGCGCCGGCACCAGTTTTTCCGAGCTGCTCGCCGACTTCCGCTTCGCGCTCGCCAAGCGCCTGCTCGCCGGTACCGAGGAGTCGATCGAGAACATCGTCTACCTCACCGGTTTCTCCGAGCCGAGCACGTTCTATCGCGCGTTCAAGCGCTGGTCGAGCATGACGCCGGTGCAGTATCGCGAGCAGAAGCGCGCGCATCGCCGGCTCGCGCGCGCGTCGGCGCCGTGAGCGCACGGCGACGCGACTGGCTGCGGCGCCAGCGACGGCGTCCGGCCAGCCAACGACGCCGGTCGCGGCGCTCTCTAAGTTTCATCCAGCGCAGCGCGCGATGCCGGATCGATGGCATTGCCCGGGCATTGCCGAACGCTGCAACCGGTTGGGGATGTAGTTTCGGCGGCCGCAAGGCCGCCTTTTTTGATGCGCGTCCGGAAACCGGGGATCGGTGATCGTGAGAAGCAGCGAGTTGCGGGACATCGAACGCGAGCTCGGCGCAACGGCGCCGCCCGGCCTCGCCGCGCTCAGCGCCGACGCGCTTCAGCAGCTCGGCACCGCACTGCACGATGCGCGCAAGGCGCAGCGCCGGCAGATGGTGGCGGCGACCGAAAGCTCGCTGCAACATGTGCCGTTCCTGCTGCGCGGCGCCGTCAAGAAAGTGCTCGGCATCAAATGAGCACGCTCCAGCATCGCGCCGAACTCGAACGCCTCGCCCGCATGCTCGGCGTCGAGCGCGGCAAGCTCGGCTATCTCGAAGCGCTCGACCTGCCGACGCTCAAGCAGCTGCGCGAGCGCAGCACCGCGATGCTGTACGACGCCGATCGCGACGCGCTGCAGCGCATCGCATCGGCCGCGCGCCTGCTGCCGTCGGCGATCATCGCGCTGATCGCCGAGAAAAGCCTCGGCCCGCTGCTCTGCGCGCGGATCGCCGGACTGATGGCGGTCGATACCGCGGTCGATGTCGCCAGACGGCTGCCGACACCGTTTCTCGCCGACGTCTGCCTGGAACTCGATCCGCGCCGCGCCAAGGCGGTGATCGACGGCATCCCGGTCGCGCGCGTCGTCGAGGTTTCGCTGGAACTGGCGCGGCGCCGCGAATACATGACGATGGGCCGCTTCGCCGACATTCTCGGTATCGACGCGCTCGCGGCGGTGATCGCCCGGCTGTACGACAACGCCGCGCTGCTGAAGATCTCGTTCTACGCCGAGGATCGCGCGCGGCTCAATCGCGTCGTCGAGAAACTGCCGGCGGCGCGCTTCGGCGGCATCATCGACGCCGCGCTCGAGAATGACGGCACGCTGTGGCCGGAAGCGCTCGCGCTGATCGGCGAACTCGAAGCACGCTGGCGCCGCCGCTTCGGCGAGATCGCGCTGACGCGCGATGCCGACGGCATCGCCAGAATCATCGCCGTCAGCGATGCGCAATCGTTGTGGCCGGCGCTGATGCCGCTCGCCGACGCCGTCGAGGACGAACAGGCGGTGGCAAACCTGCATGCCGCGCTCCGCAAACAGAAACCGGCGTTGTTGAAACGAATGCTCGCCGCCGCCGATGCGCACGGCAGCCGCATGTTCGACAGGCTGGCGAAACTCGACTGGCCGACGGCGCTGCGCGCGACGATGACGGCCGCGCGCGCGACGTAGCGCAACGCGCGATCGCCGATCGCCGTTACGACTCCGGCACCCAGCGCTTGCCGAGCTTGCGCGCGAGCGTGCGGCGATGCATGCCGAGCCGTCGCGCGGTTTCCGAAATGTTGAAGCCGGTCTCGGCGAGCATTTCGTGGATGCGTTCCATTTCCAGCGTCTTGATCGACGTCGGCCGTGCGGCGAACGGCACGTCGACGTTGCCGCCCTGCCGGCTGAACGCCGCTTCGATGTCGTCAGTGTTCGACGGCTTGACGAGGTAGTTGCACGCACCGAGCTTGATCGCCTCGACCGCGGTCGCGATGCTGGCGAAGCCGGTCAGCACGACGATCAGCATCGCCGGATCGTGTTCGTGCAGCGCCTGCACGACCGTCAGCCCCGACGCCGAACCGAGCTTGAGATCGACGACCGCATAACCCGGCGTCGCGCCGGCGAGCGCCGCGCGCGCCTCGTCGACACTGGCCGCAAGGGCCACGTGATAGCCGCGCCGCTCGAACGAACGTTTCAGCGTGCGCGCGAACGCCGCGTCGTCCTCGACGATCAAAAGATCGCGCGCATGCTCATCCGCCATGCCGGTCCTCGATCGCCAGCGACGCCATCGGCAGTTGCAGCGTGACTTCCGCGCCGCCCCCGTCGCGATTGCGCGCCGTCACGCGACCGCCGAACTTGCGCACGACGTTGACGACGAGAAACAGGCCGAGCCCACCGCCCGGCCGGCCCTTGCTCGACTGATACGGCTTGCCGAACTGCGCGAGCATCTCCGCCGCGAAGCCGGGCCCGCGATCGGACACCGTCAGCAGCAGCGATTCGCCGTCGCTGGCGGCGCGCAGGCCGACCCATGAAGGCGAGGCTTCGAGCGCGTTGTCGAGCACGTTGCAGATGATCTGCTTGAGCGCCGAATCGGAGACGATCGCCGGATCGCCGCCGAACTCATTGCGGTATTCGAAGCCGCGCACCGGCCGCGTGCCGCGCCAGTCGTCGACCAGTTCGTCGAGGAAGCCGGCGACGGTGCTGACCGTCGGCGATTCGCCGCGCGCTTCGCCGGCCGACAGCAGGATGCCGGTGACGATGGTCTTGCAGCGTGCGACTTCGGCTTGCATGTCCTCGATTTCCTGCAGCAGCCCGGTATTGCTCCGGAACGCCGGCTCGTGACGCCAGTCGCCGAGGATGACCGACAGCGTCGACAGCGGCGTGCCGAGCTCGTGCGCGGCGCCCGATGCGAGCAGGCCCATGCGCACGATGTGATCCTCTTCGGCGGCGCGCTGGCGCAGATCGGCGAGACGCGCGTCGCGCGCGCGCAGATTGCGGTTGATGCGCGTGACGAACACGACCAGCAGCGCGGCATCCATCACGAAACAGATCAGCATGCCGATGATGTGCAGCTGGTAAAGCTGTTCGTGGTTGCCGGACGGCAGGTTCAGCGGCACGTAGAAACGCGTCAGGACGACAAAGCACAGACTGGTGATCGCGACCAGCGTCCACGTCGACCACGCTTCGAGCAGCACCGCGGCGAGCGTGACCTGCAGCGCGTACAGAAACACGAACGGATTGGTCGCACCGCCGCTGAGATACAACAGCGCCGTCAGCGCCGCGACGTCCATCGTCAGGCCGAGCATCAGGGCACCGTTGCGCACGTCGCCAAACTTGCGCGGACGCAGCAGGCTGAACAGGTTCAGCACGATCAGCGCGCCGACGACCAGCGACATCGGCACGAGCGGCAGGTCGATGCCGAACACCAGCGTCACGAACGCGATCGTGAGGATCTGGCCGACCACCGCGATCCAGCGCAGTTCGATCAGCTGCAGCATGTTCTGCTGACCGACGGTCTCGCGCGACGACGCGCGCAGCGAGCGCGCGGCAACGGCGGTGCGGGTCGGCGGTGGCGTCGGCATCATGGTTCCGCTCAGTCTAGCGACTGGCGATGATGGCGCGCGTGGCGCAGCCGCCACTCATGTCGGCCGACCGTGAACGCCGCCGCGGCGACCAGCAGCGCCAGCGCATACCAGGTCAGCGCATAGCCGAAATGGCTGTTGCGGAAATGCACGACCGTCAGGCCGCCGACCGGCCAGCCGCCCGGATTGGCCGTGGCATCGGCGTCGATGAAATACGGCGCGACGTCGGCCGCCGGCAGACCGCGCGCCGCGGCGATCGCCGCGACGTCGCGCGAATACCAGCGATCGGTGGCCGCATCGTTGCGGCGCAGGAACGCGCCGCGCGGTTCGCTCATGCGCAGCAGGCCGACGACATGACCCGCATCGTTGCGACGGTCGACGTCGCGGCTGGCCGGTGTCCGGTGCGCGGCATCGACGAAGCCGCGATTGACGAGCACGATGAAACCCGCGTCGCTGCGCAGCGGCGTCACGACCCAGAAACCGGCGCCGCGTTCGGTGACGGCCTGTACGAGCGTCTCGCGATCGTCGAGGAATACGCCGTCGGCGAACAGCCGGCGATATTCGTCGTCGTGCGCATTGATCGCTGGCCACTGCGCGCGGCCCGGCGCGGCGGCCGGCGCAGCGTGCAGGCGCTGCGCGACACGTTCGATCAGATCGAGCTTCCAGACGCGCCGTTCGAGCTGCCAGGTACCGAGCGCCGCGAAGCCGGCGAACAGCATCAAGGCCAGCAGGCTGAGACCCGACAGCGCCCACGAGGAACGTGGTTGTTCGCGCCTGCCGCCGGTGTCCATTTCCGGAAACTTCATTTTCCGGATTCGTCATTGCGCGGCGCGCAGCAACGAAGCAATCCAGTGCGTCGCCTGATCCAGCGCTGTCGCTGGATGGCTTCGTCGGCCTCCGGCTTCCTCGCAACGACGTCCATCCTCAAGTCCCGGCCGCAACTCCTCAGGGCATCTCGCGCATGTCATGCGTGGCCGGCGCCGGCACCATGTTGGCGTTCATGTGATACATCACCCACAGCGAGCCGCTGAGCGTGATGACGACCAGCACCGCGGTGAAGATCAGCGCCAGCATGTTCCAGCCGCCTTCCGACGACGTGTTCATGTGCAGGAAGTAGACCATGTGCACGAAGATCTGCGCGAACGCGAAGATCAGGACCACCAGCATCGCCGTCTGCGGCGAGCGGAACACGTCGCCCATGACGATCCAGAACGGGATCGCGGTCAGGATCACCGACAGCGCGAAGCCGGTCAGGTAGCCTTTCAGCGTGCCGTGCGCCGCGCCGCCATCGCCGTGATCATGGCCGTGGACGTGCGCCTCGATCGCGCGTTCGCCGTGTGCGTCGTGCGTCGTGCTCATCGCAGCACTCCCATCAGGTAGACGAAGGTGAAGACGCCGATCCAGACGACATCGAGGAAATGCCAGAACAGCGACAGGCACGCGAGCCGCCGCTGCATCTCCGGCGCGAGGCCGCGGCGCGTCAGCTGCACCATCAGCACGATCAGCCAGACGATGCCGAAGCTGACGTGCAGGCCGTGCGTGCCGACCAGCGTGAAGAACGCCGACAGGAACGCGCTGCGCTGCGGTCCCGCGCCCTCGTGGATCATGTGCGCGAACTCGGTCAGCTCGATGCCGATGAACGCCAGGCCGAACAGACCGGTGACGGCGAGCCAGATCAGCACGGCGACGCGGCGTTCGCGCTGCGCCTCCAGCATCGCGAAGCCGTAGGTGATCGACGACAGCAGCAGCATCGAGGTATTGAGCGCGACCAGCGGCAGATCGAACAGCTCTTTCGGGCCCGGCCCGCCGGCATAGCTCGCACCGAGCACGCCGTACGTCGCGAACAGGCACGCGAACACCAGGCAGTCGCTCATCAGATAGAGCCAGAACCCGAGCAGCGTGCCGTTTTCCGGATGGTGTTCTTCGGCGAGGTAGAACATCGATGCGTCGGTGCCGTCGGCCGCGTTTGCGTGAGTCGACATGATTCAGCCCTGTGCGAGTAGCCGCGTACGTTCGGCTTCGACGTGTGCGACCTCGTCGGCCGGGATGTGGAAGTCGCGGTCCTGGTTGAAGCTGTGGACGATCACCAGGCCGATGAAACCGGCGAACGACAGCGCCGCCATCCACCAGATGTGCCAGATCAGCGCGAAGCCGCAGACCAGCGCGAGCCCGGCGAGCACGATGCCGGCCGGCGTGTTCTTCGGCATGTGGATCGGCAGAAATCCCGACAGCGGGCGCTCATGGCCGCGCCGCTTCATGTCGTACCACGCGTCCTGCTCGTGCACGCGCGGCGTGAACGCGAAGTTGTACGCCGGCGCCGGCGACGCGGTCGACCATTCCAGCGTGCGGCCGTTCCACGGATCACCGCTGGTATCGCGCAGTTTTTCGCGATCGCGGAAGCTGACGTAGAGCTGCACGAGGAACGCGAGGATGCCGACCAGGATCAGCGCGGCGCCGAACGCGGCGATCTCGAACCAGATGCGCAGCGACGGATCGTCGAAGTGGCTGAGGCGGCGCGTCACGCCCATCAGGCCGAGCACGTACAGCGGCGTGAACGCGAACCAGTAGCCGGCCAGCCAGAACCAGAACGAAACCTTGCCCCAGAACGGATCGAGCTTGAAACCGATCGCTTTCGGAAACCAGTAATTGATGCCGGCGAACAGGCCGAACACCACACCGCCGATGATGACGTTGTGGAAATGCGCGACGAGGAACAGCGAGTTGTGCAGCACGAAGTCGGCCGGCGGCACGGCGAGCAGCACGCCGGTCATGCCGCCGACGACGAAGGTCACGATGAAACCGATCGTCCACAGCATCGGCACTTCGAAATGAATGCGTCCGCGGTACATCGTGAACAGCCAGTTGAAGATCTTCGCGCCGGTCGGGATCGAGATGATCATCGTCGTGATGCCGAAGAACGAGTTGACGCTCGCGCCCGAGCCCATCGTGAAGAAGTGATGCAGCCAGACCAGGTACGAGAGGATCGTGATGACGACCGTCGCGTAGACCATCGACGCGTAACCGAACAGCCGCTTGCCGCAGAACGTCGAGACGACTTCCGAATACACGCCGAACACCGGCAGGATCAGGATGTAGACCTCGGGATGACCCCAGATCCAGATCAGGTTGACGTACATCATCATGTTGCCGCCGAGCTCGTTCGTGAAGAAATGCGTGCCGACGTAACGATCGAGCGACAGCAGCACCAGAACGGCGGTCAATACCGGGAACGCGGCGACGATCAGCACGTTGGTGCACAGCGCCGTCCACGTGAAGATCGGCATCTTCATCAGGCTCATGCCCGGCGCGCGCATCTTGACGATGGTGGCGATGAAATTGACGCCGGACAGCAGCGTGCCGACGCCGGCGATCTGCAGCGACCAGATGTAGTAATCGACGCCGACGTCGGGGCTGTACGCGAGCCCGGACAGCGGTGGATACGCGAGCCAGCCGGTGCGCGCGAACTCGCCGACGAACAGCGACAGCATCACCAGCACCGCGCCGGCGACGGTCATCCAGAAGCTGAAGTTGTTGAGGAACGGAAACGCCACGTCGCGCGCGCCGATCTGCAGCGGCACGACGACGTTCATCAGGCCGACGACCAGCGGCATCGCGACGAAGAAGATCATGATCACGCCGTGCGCCGTGAAGATCTGGTCGTAGTGATGCGGCGGCAGATAACCCATCGAATCGCCGAACGCCCA